>JAGQRU010000135.1 GCA_020425105.1 Paracoccaceae bacterium | reverse complement strand
GGCCAAGCTCGCCCGCGAGGCAGAGCTTTGCTATGCCTCCGTCGCCATGGTCACCGATTACGACAGCTGGCACCCCGATCACGGCGCGGTGGATATCAGCGACATCATCCGCACCCTGACCGGAAATGCCGACAAGGCCCGCAAGCTGGTTGCTGGTCTGCCGGATCTTCTGGGCGCGGCGCGCGAGCCTTGTCCGCATGGCTGCGACCGGGCGCTGGAGTTCGCCCTGCTGACCGCGCCGGACAAGCGCGACCCGGCGCTGATGGCCAAGCTTGACGCCGTGGCCGGGCGGATCCTTGGCGCGGGCGCCGCGTGATGAACGTCGATCTTTGGCTGGCATTCACGGCCGCATCGACCGCGTTGCTGCTGATCCCCGGCCCGACCGTGCTGCTGGTGCTGTCCTATGCGCTGAGCCAAGGGCGGCGGGTGGCGGTGTCCACCGCCGCGGGCGTGGCCACCGGCGACCTGATCGCCATGTCCGTTTCGATGGCGGGGTTCGGCGCGCTGATCGCAGCGTCGGCCACCGCTTTCGTCGTGCTGAAATGGATCGGCGCGCTCTATCTGGTCTATCTGGGCCTGCGCCTGATCCTGTCGGCGCGCACCGCCGCCCCGCTGCAGGCCACGCGCGCCTTGGGTCCGATCACGGCTGCCGCGACCTATCGCAATGCGGCTCTGGTCACGGCGCTGAACCCGAAATCCATCGGCTTTTTCGTGGCCTTCGTGCCGCAATTCATCGACCCCGCCCGCCCCTTCGTCGGGCAGGCATCGGTCATGATCGCCACATTCGTCGCCTTGGCCGCGGTGAACGCGCTGGCCTATGCGCTGCTGGCCGACCGGCTGCGGGCCCGCATCGAACACCCGTCCGTGCTGCGCTGGCTCACCCGCGCGGGCGGCGCCACCCTGATCGCCATGGGGGCGCTGACCGCCACCCTGCGCCGCGCGGCATAAGAGGTTTCCATGTCATCCAGCGTTGTCGACTATATCCGCACCATCCCGGACTTTCCGCATGAGGGGATCATGTTCCGGGATGTCACCACGCTGTTCGCCCATCCGCGCGGGTTCCGCATGGCGGTGGACCAGCTTCTTGCGCCCTATGCGGGGCAACGCATCGACCTGGTGGTCGGGCTGGAAGCGCGCGGGTTCATTCTGGGCGGCGCGGTGGCCCATCAGCTGTCCGCGGGGTTCATCCCCATTCGCAAGAAAGGCAAGCTGCCCGCGGCGACCCTGTCCGAAGACTATACGCTGGAATACGGCACCGCGACGGTCGAAATCCACGACGACGCCATCCAGCCGGGTCAAAGCGTTCTGATCGTCGATGACCTTCTGGCCACCGGCGGCACCGCCGAAGCCGGCATCAAGCTGATCGAGCGCCTGGGCGGCAAGATCGTCGGCTGCGCCTTTGTGGTCGACCTGCCGGATCTGGGCGGGCGCAAGCGCCTGGAAGAGCTGGGAATGCCCGTCCATGCGCTGTGCGCCTTCGAAGGCGACTGAGGGGCTCCCGTCCTGCCCGCTCAGAACAGCTCGGCCTGACGGTCGTCGGGCTGCGCATCGTTGATCTTGATCAACCGAAGCCCGGCACGGAAGGCCACATCCCAGGGCACGCCGGATTGGGTGGGACACGGCTTGCCGGCCAGCAGTTTCGCCGCTTCGCCTTTGGCCGCCCCGAACTTGCCGTAAATCTCTTCCGGCAGCCAGATCTGCAGGCTGTCGAAACGATACGCGCTGAACGCATTCTGGCCTTCGGGGATCAGCGAACTGCGCACGATGCAGATCAGGTAACGCGCGTTCGACCGCTTCACCATCTGGCGTTCGCAATCCTCGCCCGCGCCCATGGGCGCGTTGGTCAGAAGCTCGGTGAATTCGCCGCTGAACCGCAGCCGGGTCTGGGTGGTGTCGCTGTCGGGCAGCAGATCGGCATCCGCCCCCCATGAGACCAGCTTGGCAACGAAAGGCAGCGAATCCGCGATCACATTGGAAAACACGGCATCGACCTTGATCCGGTTCACGAATTCTTCCTGCAGCGCCATCGCGCAGATCTTTTCCTGGATCAGCCCGTCGGGGGACACTGCATAAATGTCACCGCCGCTGACGCTGAGATTGGCCTGAGCCGGACCCAGCTTGAAATAGTTTGTGGCGTCATCCAGCGTGACGTCGGCCACCTTGTTCAGAAAGAAGGCCACAAGAATGGCAAGGGCCAGGGCGGCACCGCCCTGCCCGACACGTTTGAGCAGCATGGTATCCTCCAATGCCTATCTGGGGCAGCAGACATTGCCGCAGGGAAGATGCGTTCCCGGGCATCCGGCATGCGCGGGTGTGGGAACGATCTGAACGAGAATACCGAGCACGAACACAATGGCAGCGAGTTTCATGAGTTATCCTCCTCGTCATCCGCCGTCTCGAAATTCATCGGCGAATTAACCAAGATTAACGCATTTCAACCTGCAGCTGCAGTGTGGTTTCCCATACGTTAGATCCCGCGCAGGACGGCCCCGGGGTTCAGGATCCCCCGCGGGTCCAGCGCGGTCTTGATCGCCCGCATGGCCGCCAGCCGGGCGGGATCGCCATAGCGTTCCAGATCCGCGACCTTCAGCCTTCCGACACCATGCTCGGCGCTGAAGGATCCGTCGAAGCTGTGCACCAGATCGTGGATCGTGCGCTGGATGTCGGCGCCCTGGCCCGCGAATTCCGCCTTCGTGCGACCGGGCGGAGGGAACACGTTGTAGTGCAGATTACCGTCGCCCAGATGACCGAAGCAATTCACCCGGAACGGTCCCAGCCGCGCGACGGTCTGCGCCCCGGCTTCAATGAAATCGGGCAGCACATCCAGCGGCAGCGACACATCATGCGACGAGATCGACCCGATCCGCTTGTTCGCCTCGGGAATGGATTCCCGCATGGCCCAAAGCTCGCCCCGCTGCCTGTCCGACGATGCGATGCGCCCGTCCGAGGTCAGACCTCTGGCCAGCCCGGCTTCGAACAGCTCCGCCAGCGCCTGCTGTGGATCGCCGGCCCCGGTGAAGCCCACATCCACAAGCACACACCAGTCAGGCGGCACATCGAACGGCTGACGCCGATCCGGCAGCGTTTCGGACAGAAACTCCAGCCCCTGGCGCGAGATCAGTTCGAACGCCGAAATCGCCTCGCCCACCTGCGCGCGCGCCAGGGCCAGCAGGTCCAGCGCCGCGCGTGGATCGCGCACGGCGAAGACCGCCGCCGCTTCGGCGCGCGGGCGGGGAAACAGGCGCAGCGCCGCGGCGGTGATCACCCCCAGCGTGCCTTCGGACCCGATCAGCAGGTTCTTCAGATCGTACCCAGTATTGTCTTTCCGCAGCCGTTTCAGCCCGTGCCAGATCGCACCATCCGCCAGCACCGCTTCCAGCCCCAGGCACAGGTCGCGCGCATTGCCATACCGCAGCACATTCACCCCGCCCGCATTCGTGGCCAGCGTCCCGCCGATCCGGCACGACCCCTGCGACGCGAGCGTCAGCGGAAAAAGCATCCCGGCATCCGACGCGGCCTCTTGCACCGTTTGCAGAACCGCTCCGGCCTCGGCCACCAGAATGCCGCCGACCGGATCCACCGCGCGGATGCGGGTCATACGTTCCAGCGACAGGATGACCGGCGCGGGACCCTGCGGCATCACCTGCCCCCCTACCAGCCCGGTGCCGCCGCCATAAGGCACCACCGGAACCCGGGCGGCATTCGCCGCGCGCAGGACCGCCGATACCTCGTCCACCGATCCCGGCGCCAGCACCGCGCGGGCCTGCCCGGCAAACCGCCCGCGCGGTTCTTCCAGATAGGCCGGAGTGACCGGGCGCAGCGCGGCGGCGGGAAGTTCTGCCGCAAGCCGGTCCAGAAACGCATCGGCAGAAAGCGTCGGGTCAGTCATCATCTCTCAGGAAAGCGGGGGACAGCACCAGCACCGTAGGCCGCGGCGGCAGGCTGCGCAATGACAGCACGGTTTCGGACGCTCCGGTGCGTTCAATGCGGAAATCCTGCGACATGCCGGCCAGAAACCGGTCCAGCGTCCCGGTGCCGAACCAGTGCATCGGCACCACCACCGACGCGCGCAGCCGCTGCAGAACCCGGATCATGGTCGGCAGATCCAGCGTCATGCCGCCATCCACCGGCGCCATGACCACGTCCAGACGGCCAAGCGCCGCGTATTGTTCAGGCGTGGGTTCGTGATGCAGATGCCCCAGATGGCCAATGCACAGCCCTGCGACTTCGAACACGAAGATGGCGTTGCCGTCGCGCCCGTCCGCCACGCCGCCGGACCAGGACCGGATGTCGGTGGACACCGACCGCACCAGAACCTCGCCCAGATCCAGATGATGATTGACCGGCCCGCCCTCCGGGTTCCAGCCCGGCAGAACATGCGGGATGCGGGGATCGGGCACCGGCGTCCAATGGGTGTCGTGGGCCCGGTTCATCGTCACCACATCGGGCACCAGATCGCCGGTGCCCAAAAAACCGGTGTAATCCGTGGCCAGGTTCAGCCCGCCCGGCGTGCGGATCAGAAACGTCGCATGGGCGACATAGCGCAGGCGCACGGAGTTGTCGGGCAGCGGATCGCGATAGGCGGCGCGGTGGACAAAGATTCCGTCAGGCAGATCCTGCGCCAGTGCGATGCAATGGCTGGGCCGCCGGTCCTGCGCGACGGCAGGGCCGCTTGCGCAGGCCAGAAAGACGACAAGAAGGGCAAGGATCAAACGCATGGGCAGGCTCCCGGTTCGGCGCCATGCTAGCACGAAATCGGCGGTCATGCCGCCCCGGTTTTGCCCCGCCGATCGCTGCGCAAATTGGCGTAGAGCACATGATTGCGCCAGCGCCCGTTGATCTGCAGATAGCTTTGCGCAACGCCTTCGTATTTGAAGCCCGAGTTTTCCAGCACCCGGCGCGACGCGGCGTTTTCAGGCAGGCACCCGGCTTCGATGCGGCTCAGATCGAGCTGGGTGAAGGCGTGATGCGCGACCGCACGAATGGCTTCGCGCATATAGCCCTGCCCCGAATGCGCCTGCCCAATCCAGTACCCGATGGTGCCCGCCTGCGCGGGCCCGCGCCGGATATTGTCCAGCGTCAGCGCCCCCAGCAGCGTGCCGCTGTCGCGCGCGAACAGGAACAGCGGCATACCCGACCCGTCGTTGATCGTGCGATGCGCCCACCGGACGCGGTGGGAAAAGGACCGGCGGGTCAGATGATCCTGCGCCCAGGTCGGCTCCCACGGCTGCAGATACGCGGCATTGTCGCGGCGCAAGGTGGCCCAGGGGACAAAGTCATCCTGGGCCGGGGGCCGCAGCAGCATCCGTTCAGACTGGATCTGAACCTGGCGCCTGGCCAGCCGGATCATGCGGCCAGACGCGCCCGCAATTCCTCCAGCGCCGGGGCGCCCGAGACCGGACCGTAAAGCGCCATCGCCGCCGGGGACCGCGCCACAATCTTTTCGCCATAGCTGCGCAGCTTGGCGGCATCCACCCCGTCGATCATGGCGACGGTTTCTTCCAGATCCGGGACCCGGTCCCAGATCGACACCAGCCGCGCCAGCCGTTCGGCGCGCGACGACGGGCTTTCCAGCCCCATCAGCAGGCCCGCTTTCATCTGGGCCCGGGCGCGCGCGACCTCATCGGGGCGCAGCCCGTCAGCGGCCTTGCGCAGTTCTTCGATGGTCAGGGTCGCCAGTTCGCCCAGATCCGCGCCGCTGGTTCCCGCATAGATCGTGGTCACGCCGGTATCGGCATAGGCCGATGCCTGCGCGAAGATCGAATAGCAAAGCCCCCGCTTTTCGCGGATTTCCTGAAACAGCCGCGACGACATCCCGCCGCCCAGGGCGGTGGCGAAGACCTGCGCGGTATAGATTTCGGCGTCGCGATAGCTGGGTCCTTCCAGCGCCAGCGCCATGTGCACCTGTTCCAGCGCTTTGTCCTGCCGCTTTTCGCCGGTCACGAACCGGGCCGGTTCGGGCATAGCGAAGCTGACCGGTTTCAGGCCGCCGAAAATCACTTCGGCGGCGCGCACGATTTCGTCGTGATCCACCGCACCGGCCGCCGACAGGATCATCTGGCCCGGCCCGTAGCGTTCCTGCACGAACCCGAAAAGGTCCTCGCGCGAAAAGCTTTCGACCCGCTCCGCTTCGCCCAGAATCATCCGTCCAAGCGCCTGATCGGGGAACGCAGCCTCCTGCAGCCAGTCGAAAACGATGTCGTCAGGGGTATCGAGCGCCTGACCGATTTCCTGCAGGATCACGCCGCGTTCGATTTCAATCTCCGCCGGGTCGAAGACCGGGTTCAGCACGATGTCGGAAATCACGTCCAGCGCCAGAAGAACGTCTTCTTCCAGAACCCGCGCGTAATAGGCGGTCATCTCGCGCGAGGTATAGGCGTTGATATACCCGCCCACATCTTCGATGGCTTCAGCGATGGCCAGACTGCTGCGCCGCTTGGTGCCCTTGAACGCCATATGTTCCAGGAAATGGGCGATGCCGTTCTGTTCAAGACGTTCGTGGCGGCCGCCCGCATTGACCCAAAGCCCGAGAGAGGCCGATTTCAGTCCCGCCATCCGTTCGGTGACGATGCGCAGCCCGTTGGGCAGCCGGTGGATCTGGACAGTCACGCGGATATTTTCTCCTCGATCAGCGCTTCGATGGCGCCAAGGTCGTTGGCCACCCCGGTCAGCCGTTCCGGACGCTCATACAGATCCTGCATGCGCTTTGGAAGGGGCGGGACGATCCCGCAGGCGGCCTGCACCGCGTCGGGGAATTTCGCCGGATGGGCCGTGGCCAGCGTCACCATGGGGACCGACGGGTCGGCATGGCCTTCCGCCACCTTCACGCCGACGGCACTGTGCGGGCACAGGACTTCGCCGGTTTCTGTGAAGGTCCGGGCGATGGTGGCGGTGGTTTCAGGCTCTGACGCCCGCCCGCTGTCGAAGCGTTCGCGCAGATATTCCAGGGCGCCCTGGCTGACCGTGAAGGCGCCGCCGCTGGACAGGGCTTCCATCTGCTGGGACACCGCGTCGCCGTCACGGCCATAGGCATCGAACAGCACCCGTTCGAAATTGGACGACACCTGAATATCCATGGACGGGCTGATGGACGGCACGACCGCCTCTTTCGTATAGGCGCCGGTGACCAGGGTGCGGTGCAGGATATCGTTCTGGTTGGTGGCGATCACCAGCCGTTCGATGGGCAGGCCCATCTTCTGCGCGACATAGCCTGCGAAGATATCGCCGAAATTGCCCGTGGGCACGGTGAAGCTGACCTTGCGGTGCGGGGCGCCAAGGGTGGTGGCCGCCGAGAAGTAATAGACCACCTGCGCCAGAACCCGCGCCCAGTTGATCGAATTGACGCCTGCCAGCTTGACCCGGTCGCGGAAGGGAAAATCGTTGAACAGGTCCTTCACGCGCGCCTGACAATCGTCGAAATCGCCTTCGACCGCGATCGCGTGGACATTGCTTTCGGACGGGGTCGTCATCTGGCGGCGCTGAACCTCGGACACCCGGCCTTTCGGGAACAGGATGAACACATCCACCGCGTCGAGCCCGCGGAACGCCTCGATCGCCGCGGACCCGGTATCGCCGGAGGTCGCGCCGATGATCGTCACCCGGTCGCCGCGGCGGCTGAGCGCGGCTTCGAACAACTGCCCGATCAGCTGCATCGCGAAATCCTTGAACGCGAGCGTCGGTCCGTGAAACAGCTCCAGCAGGAAATGATTGGGCGCCAGCTGCACCAGCGGCGCCCGGGCGGCATGACCAAAGCCGTCATACGCGCGGGCGATGATGGCGCGGAATTCCGCTTCGGTGAAAGAGCCGCCGATAAACGGCCACATGATGCGGAAAGCGATGTCTTCATAGGGCAGCCCTGCCAGGGCCGCGATGTCGTCGGCGCCAAGCGTGGGCACGCTTTCGGGAACATAGAGCCCGCCGTCACGGGCCAGCCCGGTCAGCATCGCCTCATCGAAGCTCAAAACCGGCGCGCGGCCGCGGGTGGAAACATACTGCATCGCTCAGACCTTTGTCTTGCGGTCCCGCAGGCTGACCAGAAGATACGCCGTCATGACGATCCAGACGCCGGCCAGCAGGAACCAGGTAATGGCGTATTGAAGATGGTTGTTCGGGATCCCCGCCGTATCGACCGGCAGGGGTGTGACGGCGACCGGGTCTTCGTCGCTGCTGCGGCTGACCAGAAGCACAGGCTCGGTGCCGAGCGCCGCCGCCATGCTGGGAATGTCGCGGGCGAACCACAGCCGCGCCGTCAGGTCGGGATCCGGCGTGAAGCCGTCCACCTCGTCCGGCCAGTGCAGATTGCCGGTGATCGTGGCAGCCACCGCCGGGCGGGCCTGATCGCGGTCGCTCAGGCGGATGAACCCGCGATCCAGCAGAATCTTCCGCCCGCCGGTTTCAAACGTCGCGATCACGCGAAACCCCGGACCGACCAGCTTCATGCTGGATTGCACCAGGATCTCCTCCGGCCCGATCACGCCCTCGGCCCGGACCGGAAGATACCGGTCGCGCGTGTGGTCCGGCGCGTCGGGCAAGGCGACCGGTGCCGCGCCGATGCGCGCATCGATATCGGCCAGGATCGCCTCTTTCCACGTCAGCCGCTGCATCTGCCAGGTTCCCAGCCACAACAGCACCACCGTTCCGGTGATACCGAAGAGCAGAGCCAATATCAGGCGCAGGGACATGAAAGCTCCAAACCGGGGCGAAACAATCGGGGCGCGGACCCGATGGCCCGCGCCCCGCTTTAGGCGAATATCGCAGGAAGGTTCAACCGCCCCAGATATAGACGGCCGCGAACAAGAACAGCCACACGACGTCCACGAAGTGCCAGTACCATGCCGCCGCTTCGAACCCGACATGGTTGTCGGCGGTGAAATGGCCCTTGGTGACGCGGATCAGGCACACGGTCAGAAAGATGGTCCCGACGATCACGTGGAAGCCGTGGAAGCCCGT
>JAGQRU010000019.1 GCA_020425105.1 Paracoccaceae bacterium | reverse complement strand
CTGTCATAGCCGCGATATTCCAGCCGCCGCAGGGCTTCGACCAGAACCGGCGAAACTTCGTGCTGTCCCAAGACGCCGACAATCCCACACATAAACCTACTCCGCTTTCCTGGCCGCCAAATCGGCCTTCTTCAGCCGCAGCCGTTCGCGCAGGCGGGTGGCAAGCCCCGGCTTGTTTTCCTGTCGTCCCCGGGCGACCGCCAGCGCGCCGTCCGGGACGTCGCGGGTGATGACCGATCCCGAACCGGTGGTGGCTCCATCGCCGATGGTCACCGGTGCCACCAGCATCGTATTCGATCCGATGAAGGCATCGGCCCCGATGGTGGTATGATGCTTAAGATACCCGTCATAGTTGCAGGTGATCGTTCCCGCGCCGATATTGCTGCCTTGCCCGATGCTGGCGTCGCCCACATAGGACAGGTGATTGACCTTGACCCCTTGGTCCAGCCGCGCGTTTTTCACTTCGACAAAGTTGCCGACCCGTGTGTCTGCGGCCAGATCCGCGCCGGGTCGCAGCCGCGCATAGGGGCCGATCACGGCGCCCGAGGCGACTTGGGCGCCTTCCAGATGCGAAAAGGCGCGCACCGTGACACCTGGCGCAAGCCGTACGCCGGGGCCGAAAACCACATTGGGTTCGATCACCGTATCGCGTCCGATCTCGGTATCGGCGGCGAAGAAAACGGTGTCGGGCGCGACCAGCGTCACGCCTGCGTCCAGCATATCGGTGCGACGGCGGGCTTGGAAAACCGCTTCGGCGGCGGCAAGCTCCGCACGGGTGTTGATCCCCAGCGTTTCGACCGGATCGCAGGCGACCGCCTGACAGGTCAGGCCCCGGTGATTGGCGAGCCCCACAATATCGGTCAGATAATATTCGCCTGCGGCATTGTCGTTGCCCACCTCGGCGATCAGATCGAAGAGCAGAGGGGCCGGCGCCATGACGACGCCTGAATTGCACAGGGTGACCGCGCGTTCAGTCTCGGTCGCGTCCTTGAATTCGACGATCCGTTCCAGCCGCCCGTTTTCGACGATCAGTCGGCCATAGCGCCCTGGATCCGGCGTTTCAAAGCCCAGCACGACCACATCTGCGCCAGTCTGCCGCGCGGCGGCCATCTGGCCCAGCGTCTCGGGGCGGATGAAGGGCGTGTCGCCATAGAGCACTGCCACATCCCCGCCAAATCCGGCCATCGCGTCGCGGGCCTGATCCACGGCATGGGCAGTGCCCAGTTGCTCGTCCTGTCGCACGCAGATCGCGTCCGGCGCCCATTTCGCGGCGGCGGCCTCTACCGCGGCGGCACCATGGCCCGCGACCACTACCAGCCGCGATGGGTCGAGCGACCGGGCCGTCCGCAACGCATGGGCCAGCAGTGGCATCGCGCCAACCGGGTGCAGCACTTTGGGAAGATCCGACACCATGCGCGAGCCTTTGCCGGCGGCGAGGATGACGAAAGCAGTAGGGGTGTCTGACATGGGCTGCTCGATACTGGTTACGGCGGAACTTGTAAGACCGGGCGCGCGCGGCGCAAGTGGGGCGCTTGTCACGTCTGTTTACCGAAGGTTTCAGACCGGTTCGGCGATCGGGGGCGGGTCGGCGTTTTCGGAGGCGGGCGGGTCTTCGGTCTGGGCACTGGTTTCTTCCGCTGCGGCGGCCTCTTGCGCGACGCGGATCAGATGCAGCTCGGCATTCAGCGCAGCGCCCAGCAGCACCACGAAAATCGTGATGTAGAGAAACATCAGCAGCGCGATTACCGCGCCGATAGATCCATAGACTTCGTTATAGGACCCAAAATTGCTGAGATAATAGGAAAAGCCCGAGGACGCGGCGGCCCAGACCAGAAGCGCCAGGACCGCGCCGGTGTTCAGCCATCGCACCCGGGCTGCGGGACCGTTGGGCGCAAAGCGATACAGCACCCAGATCCCCGACAGGATCACCGCAATAGTGACCAGCCAGCGGCCGGCAAAAAGCGCGAACCCGGCAAACGGTCCCAAGGGGAGGAAGGCCAGCGCCACGGGGAGCACGATCATCGTCACCACCGCGATCACGGACACCAGCATCAGGGCGAGCGTAATGCCAAGTGCCACCAGCGCGGAGAAGATCCCGCCGCGCATGGGGGCGCCGTGGACGGCGTTCATGGCTTTTATGACTGCGTCTGTGCCCAGGCGCGCCGACCACAGCGCGGCGCCGGTGGACACCGCCGTCGCCCAGCCCAGTGTCGATGTGTTGGTGGCCGCCAACCGGCGGATCTGACTTTCGATCAGAGAGAAGGCGCCATCGGGAATGAAACCGTCCAGCAGTGCCAGTTGGTCGTCCACCACCGCAGGGTCGATCAGAAAGCCAAGAAAGGCGATGACCGCAGCCATGCCGGGAAACAGCGACAACATGGCAAAAAACGCGCCGCCCGCCGCCACGAGCGACAGGTTGGCGGCGGTGATGCGCCGTTGCAGCCCGCGCAGCAGATGCCAATAGGCTTTCACATGCGCTATCATGCGCGGAACCTTCCGTGTGAACCTGACACTGGCCAGCTTACCGTCCGCTGCGCCGGGGGGCGAGCGGCCCGGGTCCCGGCGCGGCGGAATGTCCGATCAAAGTGCCGCGGTTTTGGCCGTCAGGTCCAGTTCCCGGGCGGTCATGGAAGCCTCGGCCTTTGCGGCGAAGGTTACCAATGTGGCGCCGCCGCTGATGGGGCGGGCGACACAGAGCATTTTGGAGCCGTCCGGGACGCGAATTTGGCAGCTGGTTTCGCGGCGGTCGTGGCGTTGCAGCACAAGCGACGACACGGCGGAAAAATCGGCGCTTTCCTGCGCCTTGTCCTGCCAGTTTCGGACGGCTTCGTTGATATCGGTCTCCACAAGCCGGCCGTCGGCCAGCTTGCCCCACAGCCGGTCATAGGCGCGATTGGTCAGGCTCAGATGGCCCGCGGGGGAAAAGACCGCGATGGCGTCGCCCAGGCTGTCGAGCACGGACTGGCTCAACTCGATCTCAGACCGGAAACTGCGGGTCTTCGACACTTCGGACGACACGTCTTCGAACAGATAGGCGACGGCGCCATTGGGATGCGGCCTGCCGCTGACGCGGTAGGTCTGACCACTGGGCAGGTGCCAGGTTTCCTCGAACGTTCCGTCGGCGGCTCCGGCTTCCAGTTGCGCGATCTGCATCCGCCAGCTCTTGTAATCTTTCGGCTCGGGAATGCTTTGCCGGTCGCGCAGCGCGTCCAGGAAGCCGTGCAGGGTGGGGCGGCTGCTCAGTTGATCCGGCGGAAGACCGGTCAGATCGACAAGCGCCGGGTTGAACAGGGCCAGACGCCGCTTCTGATCGAAAATCGCCAGTCCTATGGGCAGATGCGCGAACGTCTTCGTCAGGGTCTGCACAAATTCCGTCAGCGCGTTTTCTGCGCGCACCAGCTTGTCGATCGGGAGCGCGAAGAACATTGCCTCGATTTCGCCGGGCAAAACGATGACGTCAAACCAGGCTTCATCGCTGCCGGCCTGAAGCGACGTGCGGGAGCTGCCGGTGCCGGTTTCCAGTGCCGGAATGGGGACATCTTCGAAAATGTCGGGAGGGGGCCACCCGGCCACAGCATCGTCGCCCGCAACGTCGCGGGCCAGCGCCATATAGCTGCTGTTCGCCCAGATGATCGCGCCGTCGTCGCGCTTTTTCCACGTGGGAATGGGCGAGCGTTCGGCAATGGATCGCAGGGTGAAAAGTTCCGCCCGCAGGGCGGCCAGGGAATAATGGGTCAGAGCTTCGGACCGCGTGCCGCGCAGCGGATCATGCAGGCGCACGCGCAGGCAGTCGGCGACCGGTTCGGCGACAAGGCGCAGGCTGTCGGGGTCGTCGGGAACCTCGGCAATGTCGAACCCGCCATCGGCCAGCGCGGTGGCCATCCGGCGCGCGACCCCTTCGAAGCGGTGCGAGAAGGCGATCACAAACCGGCCCAGATCGTCGGTTTCGGCGGGCGAGGCTGGCAACTGGGCGCGGGCGCTGTCGGTCGCATCCACCAACGCCCTGTCACGGAACAGAAAAACCACGTCGTCGGGCTGCGCGGCACCCAGGCTTTGCGGTCCTTCGGGGCCTGTGGCTGGCTGTGACGCGACCGCGCCGCGAGACAGCGCGAACATCACCACCGCCGTCACGATGCCGGTCACGGCACAGGCGAGCAGGGTTGTCAGAGTGAGCATGCGCACCTCATCAGCGGTTTGGTAAATGTTCGATTGACCAAGTTCAGACAGTGGCAATCGGTTGTTAACGACCGGTTAAGGGTCGGCCAAGGGTCTGGAATACAAGACCTCATCACGCCCTGATGAGTTGGTTTTGCCCCAACGCGCCCAGTTTTTCATTCTCTCCCGTGGAGACAAGCCGCCGGGGCCAGACCACATCCACCACCGCGCCCGACCGTTCGGGCCGTTCGGCGGTGGTCAGGAAGGGATCCGCCCCGTTATAGAATTTCAGGCTCGCGCCGGTGCGCTCCAGCAACGTCTTGGCGATGAACAGACCCAGGCCCATGCCTTCGTATTCGGGGCGTTTGGCGCGCTCCGCATCGGACTTGCGGCGGCGCAGGAACGGGTCGCCCAGCCGTCCGATCACCTGCGGAGGATAGCCCTCGCCATCGTCGCTGATCTGAACCCTGATGGTGTTCGCATTCCATCGGGCGTCGATCCACACGTTCCCCGCCGAGAAGTCGACGGCGTTCTGGGTCAGGTTGCGCAGCCCGTGGATGATCTCCGGCTGTCGCTTGATCAGCGGCTGCTGGGAATCGCCGTCGGGGCAGGGTGAGACCGCGAAATGTATTTCCTTGCCGCGGGTCATATGCGGTTCGGCCGCTTCGCGGATCACGGTGTCCAGCGGTGCATATTGCAGATGCTTGTCGTCTTTGCCGGCCCGCCCCATGGACCTCAGAATATCCCTGCATCGGTCTGCCTGCTCCCGGATCAATTCGGCATCCGCGCGATGATCGGGGTCCTCCAGTTCACTGGCCAATTCGGAACTGACCAGCTTGATCGTGGCCAGCGGTGTGCCAAGCTCATGTGCCGCAGCGGCGACGACGCCGCCAAGGTCGGTCAGCTTCTGTTCGCGGACCAGGGCCATTTGCGTCGCAAGCAATGCATCCGACATGGAATGAATCTCGATACTGATGCGCCGCGCATAGCCCGCGATGAAGCTGAGCCCGGTGACAATCGCGATCCAGAACCCGATCAGAAAGTCGCTGGGGATTCGAAGGACATCGCCTTGGGTGCTGCGCAGCGGGATGTGATAGACGCTGACGGCGCTGATCATCACCAACGCGGTGCCCCCCAGGATGACCGTGGATTGCAGCCGCAGGACCGACGCCGAAATGGTGACAGGTGCCAGCACCAGCAACGCAAAGGGATTGTTCAGTCCGCCGGTCAGATACAGCAGGAAACACAGCTGAGAGATGTCGAACAGCAGCATCGACACGACCTCGCCTTCCGTCAGCCGCTTGTTTTCGGGAAAGGCGAACATGGCCACGATATTTGACATCACCGATGCGCTGACCGCGAGATAACACAGCCCCAGCGGCATCTGCAGATCCAGCAACGCGTCGGCGATGGTGATGGCCACCAGTTGCCCGCTGATGGCGATCCAGCGCAGCACAATCAGGGTGCGCAGACGAATCCAGTGGCTGCGTGCCTGGGACCGGAAGGGATTGAATGTGCTGTCCGACATCTTACCTGTACTCGGGCTGGCCTAATTGCTGTGCGATTGTTACGAGCCCGTCCAGACAATGCAAACCCGCTACTTCCCGCGAAAGGACCCCGCATGCCGCGTTTTGCTGCTATCGCCGCCTCTGCCCTGGTTGTTGTTCTGCTTGCCGTTGGGACACTCTATGCGCTTTTGCCGCGTGGCGACGAAGATGTCTTTGCCCAGTGCCGCGAAGCTCAGGTCGCGGGCGGGTCGATTGGCGGTCCGTTCGAATTGCAGGACAAGACCGGGGCGACGGTGACCGACGCTGACGTGATCACGGGGCCGTCCCTGGTCTATTTCGGATATACCTTCTGCCCCGATGTCTGCCCGCTGGACAATGCCCGCAACGTGCAGGCGGTGGATATCCTGGCCGAGCGGGGAATGGAGGTGTCGCCGGTCTTTATCTCTATCGATCCCAATCGCGATACGCCTGAGATCGTTGGAGAATTCGCCGAAAACCTGCATGAACGCATGATCGGGCTGACCGGTACTCCGGCCCAGGTGAAGGCGGCCAGCCAGGCTTACAAAACCTATTACGCGGTGAACGGCGACACCTCGGATCCCTATTATCTGGTGGATCACTCAACCCTGACCTATCTGGTCTTTCCGCAGGCCGGCTTCGTCGAATTTTTCCGCCGCGACCTGACGCCGGAGCAACTGGCGGATCGCGTCGGGTGCTTCGTTGCCGCTGCCGCAGGGTTGTGACCGAAATTGACGCGCCGAAAACAAGGCGCTAGACCAGTCAAACTAGAAAACGGGAGAGGCTCATGTCGGAAACGCAACTGCGCGAAATCGGGGAGGATAAATCCCTGTTGCTTGTGGACGATGATGAGCCGTTTCTGCGGCGTCTGACACGGGCGATGGAAAAGCGCGGGTTCGTTCCGGAAGGAGCCGGTTCTGTCGCGGCGGGCAAGGCGATTGCCACCGCGCGCCCGCCCGCCTATGCGGTGGTGGATCTGCGGCTGGAAGACGGAAACGGGCTGGATGTGGTCGAGGTGCTGCGCGACAAACGGCCGGACTGCCGGGTGGTGGTGCTGACCGGGTATGGGGCGATCGCAACGGCGGTGGCCGCGGTCAAGATCGGTGCCACCGACTATCTGTCGAAGCCGGCAGATGCCAACGATATCATGGCGGCACTTCTGGCCCCGCAGGATGAATTGCCGCCGCCGCCGGAAAATCCCATGTCCGCCGACCGGGTGCGGTGGGAGCATATTCAGCGCGTGTATGAACTCTGCGACCGCAATGTGTCGGAAACCGCGCGGCGTCTGAACATGCACCGCCGGACATTGCAGCGTATTCTGGCCAAACGCAGCCCGCGCTGAGCCGCCGGATCATTCCTGATCGGCCTGGGATTTCAGCCAAGCGCTGAAATGCTTCGCCTTGGGGGCCAGATCGGGCCCCGGAGTGACGATATAATATTCCAGCCCGGCGCTGTCGCCTTGGTGCAGCGCCACCATCTGCCCGGTCTGCAGGTCGCGTTCGACGAGGCTGCGCGCCTGTATCGACAGCCCGTAGCCCGACCGGACCGCCGCATGCACCAGCGTGTTGCTTTGCAGGTCGAAGAACGGGACCTGATCGAAGTCGATCCCTAGGCTCGCGCCCCAGATCCGTTGTTCGCGTGCCGCCACCGCGAAAAACCACTGCTGGTGGGCCGGGTCGCCCAGATCGGACAGATGCCGGGCGCCCTTGGCCAGATCGGGGCTGGCGACGACCACATAGGGCGCGCCCAGAAATTTCTGCACATGCACGCCGGGCCAGTCGCCCATCCCAAAGCGGATGGCCAGATCGATGCCGTCGCGGCGCAGATCGGCCAGATCCATGGTCGGGTTCAGCGTCAGCTTGATGTCGGGGTGCGCCTGCCAGAAGCCTCCCAGCCGCGGCATCAGCCAGCTTTCCGCGAAGGACGGGGTCAGGCTGATGCGCAGGGGAAGATCCTGCTGGGCGCGGCGCAGCGCATCCACCGCTCCGGCGATGGTGCCGAAGGCGTCGCCAAGCTGCGCCGCCAGTTGCGCGCCTTCCGGGGTCAGCCCCATGCCCTGACCGCTGCGCATGACCAGAGGGGTCGCCAGATCGGCTTCCAGTGCCCGCACATGCTGAGCGATGGCCGCGTGGGTGACGTTCAGTTCACGCGCGGCGGCGGAAAAGGACGCCCGCCGCGCCGTCGCTTCAAAGGCGCGCAGGGCTGCAAGGGAGGGGATGCTGCGCCAATCCATGCCTAACTGTTAGCACAGCTTACATGGTGAAAACCATCTGAACTTCTGAATCTCCGTATCGAGCCGTATATTTGGGAGCATCAGAAGATCAGGAGAAGTGACATGTTAGGAATACTTGCAAGATCCATGCATATTGCGACGCGCCTGTCGCCCGAGATCGACCCGGATGACATCCTGATGCGCGCGGATCGCGCTAAGCGCCGGCAATTGGAAGCGGACCTGCTGCGTCAGCGCTCTTTCCTGGGCCGCCATGAGGTCGACCCCGGGCCGCGCTAAAGCTGTGCCAGAAGCACGTCATGGCGCGCGGTATAGGCAGCCCGGGTTTCAAGCGGCGGGCGCAGATGCACCTCCAGCCCGTCGATCAGTGCGGCGGGTGGCGGGCGGAAGAATTTGGCCGCCTCGGTTTCGGAAAACCCCGCGATCCGCGTCGCCTCCAGCCAGGCCGACACGCGGTCGGCGCGCTTGATCTGTTTCTTCACGCTGTCGGGCAGGGTGGCGGGCAGGCCGAACCGTGTGTGGATGGCGGCGGAAAGCCGGGCCTCCATCTGCCCGTACCCGGGCCCCACGGCCGATTTCACCGGCGAAATCATATCGCCGATCACATATTCCGGGGCATCGTGCAGCAGTGCGGCCAGCCGCCATTTCACCGGCGACTTCGGTGCGATGCGGCCAAAGATTTCTTCCACCAGCAGCGAATGTTCGGCCACCGAATAGGGATAGTCGCCCTGCGTCTGGCCGTTCCAGCGCGCGACAAAGGCCAACCCGTGGGCGATGTCTTCGACCTCGATATCCATGGGCGTGGGGTCGAGCAGATCCAGTCGGCGGCCTGAGAGCATGCGCTGCCAGGCGCGGGGGGCGGCTTTGGACACGGCGGCGGTGTTCCTCTTTTGATCCTTCTGGTCCTAGCAGGCATGCCCTGCCTTCGAAAGCCGTCAATTGCAACCGGCGCGGTTCCGATCCGCCGCCCTTGCAGCCGCTTGCCGGTGACCACATCTGTCAAACAGCCCAAAATCCATCGTGTGAGGAGGAAAAAATGCTGACCATCACCGTGGACGACGCCCATAATTGTCTTCTGGTCGAACCCGAAGGGCGTCTGACCGAAACCGATTTTGAAAATCTGACCGACAGTTTCAACACCCGCGTCAATGAAACCGACAGCGTGCCCAACCTGGTGATTCACGCCAAGGGGTTCCCGGGATGGGCCGATTTCGGCGGACTGGCGGGGCATCTGAGTTTCGTGCGGGATCATCACAAGCTGATCCGCAAGATCGCGCTGGTGTCCGATGCGCGGATCCTGGATATGGCACCGCAGATCGCGGGACGGTTCTTGCAGGCCGATATCCGGCATTTTTCCGGTGGCGACCTGCAGGCGGCGCTGGACTGGGTGGCCGCGCCCGACGCGGACCTGCCCGCCGTGACGCTGATGGACGATCAGCCCGGCGATGTGTTGGGGATCGAGGTGCGCGGCACGGTCACGGCGCGGGACTATGACACGGTGATCGTGCCAGCGGTCGAACGGATGTTGAAAGACCACGCCAAAATCCGGCTGTTGTACTATGTCACGCCGGATTTTCGCGCCATTTCGCCCGGGGCGATGTTCGCCGATGCCCGTCTGGGCATGGTCAACCTGACCCGCTTTTCGCGCATCGCGCTGGTGGCGGATCAGGACTGGATGCGCAATTCGCTGCGCATGTTCGGCCCGTTCATCCCGGGCGAGGTGCGGGTCTTCACAGGCCCGGAACTGGAGGCGGCCAAAGCCTGGGTCAGCCGCCCCGAGACCGTCTGACGCTTATCCGCGGTTCTTGCGGTTGCGCATGGCCAGCAGGCGCAGCCGCAGAGCGTTCAGCTTGATGAAGCCCGCGGCGTCTTTCTGATCATAGGCGCCGGCGTCGTCTTCGAACGTCACGTGTTCTTCGGAATAAAGCGACTGATCGGACCAGCGGCCCACCGTGCGCGCCGACCCCTTGTACAGTTTCAGGCGCACCGTGCCGGACACATGCTTCTGCGAATGGTCGATTGCGGCCTGCAGCATCTCGCGTTCAGGGCTGAACCAGAAGCCGTTATAAATCAGTTCGGCATAGCGCGGCATCAGATCGTCCTTCAGATGCGCCGCGCCGCGGTCCAGCGTGATCTGTTCGATGCCGCGATGCGCCTCCAGCAGCAGGGTGCCGCCGGGAGTTTCATAGATGCCGCGGGACTTCATGCCGACAAAGCGGCCCTCGACCAGATCGAGCCGCCCGCAGCCATGGGCGCCGCCCAGTTCGTTCAGCTTGGTCAGCAGTTGCGCGGGCGACAGGGCGACCCCGTCCACCGCCACGGCATCGCCTTTTTCAAACGTGATTTCGACATATTGAGGCGTGTCGGGGGCGTCTTCGGGATGCACGGTGCGCTGATACACGTAGTCGGGCGCGTCCTGCGCGGGATTTTCCAGAACCTTGCCCTCGGACGAGGTGTGCAACAGGTTCGCATCGACCGAGAACGGCGCTTCGCCGCGCTTGTCCTTGGCGATAGGGATCTGGTTTTGTTCCGCAAAATCAAGAAGTTTCGTGCGCGAACTCAGGTTCCATTCGCGCCACGGGGCGATCACTTTGATGTCGGGGTTGAGCGCATAGGCGGAAAGTTCGAACCGCACCTGATCGTTGCCTTTGCCGGTGGCGCCGTGGGCGACCGCATCGGCGCCGGTGGCCTCGGCGATCTCGATCAACCGCTTGGAAATCAGCGGCCGCGCGATGGAGGTGCCCAGCAGGTAGAGCCCTTCATAGACCGCGTTAGCGCGGAACATCGGGAAGACGAAATCGCGCACGAATTCTTCGCGCAGGTCTTCGATGAAGATGTTTTCCGGCTTGATGCCGAGAAGTTCCGCCTTGGCGCGGGCCGGATCCAGTTCTTCCCCCTGGCCCAGATCCGCGGTGAAGGTCACCACTTCGCAGCCATATTCGGTCTGCAGCCATTTCAGGATGATGGAGGTATCGAGGCCGCCGGAATAGGCCAGGACGACTTTCTTGGGCGCGGACATGGGGCTCTCCGAATAACGAAATCCGGCGCGGTTTACCTGTGATCGCGGGCGGGGGCAAGGCGGGTGCAGACGCCCGCCGCGATGCGTGGCGCTGTTTCTTATGGTCTGTATACCGGCCGCGCGCTAGGCATATGGGGGCAGGGCGCGATCTGACCGGAGGAGGGGAGACCATGCGGCTGGAGCTTTTGCGAGGGGTGGTGCATCCGTGGCACCACGACCATTTCGGGCATATGAACGTGCGCCACTACGCGCCGTTCTTCGACGACGCGGCCTATCACCTGTGGTCGCGGATGGGCCTGACCTATAACGAGATGATCGACGAACACGGGGTGCATTGCGTCACCGCGCAGGCCACCACCGGCTTCGTGAAGGAATTGGTGGCGGGCGATCTGATCGCCATCGACGGGGCGGTGGCCCGCATCGGCACCAAAAGCGCCACGTTCCGGCTGCGGATGCTGAACGCCGATACCGGGGATCTGCACGCGACCTATGATCTGGTCGAGGTCTTCTTCGACCCCCAGACCCGCCGGTCCGCCGCCATGCCCGACGCGGTCCGCACCCGGTTGGGGGAATATCTGGTGGCGGGGGAGCCGTGACGAAGCTGCCGGCGCGGGACCTGACCGCGCCTTGCGAAACTGGCGGAGGCATTTGAGAGCAGGACATCTGCCCGAGGGTCCGTTGGTCAAATAATGCGAAGCCATCTGAGAGATCGCCCAGCAGCTGTCGTTCGATTGAAGGGGGCTGGCGCACACCGTGCGGACGAAACTGACGTTCAACTAAGCAAACCTAACGGCTGCTTTAGACCTTCTTTTCCCGAAAGGGGCTATCTCACATCCTCTGGAGGGTGGTCTTTGAACCAATCGACGATCTCTGGCATGTTGGACTCAAAAGCGCCGGGGGCAAAGACATTCAGTACACCTGCACGCCTTTCACTTCGGTTTTCGAAGTCGTGTTGCACTCCGGCTGGCACGAAGATGAAACTCCCCTGCTTTGCATCGCGCCATTCATCGCCGACGAGAAAACTCATCGTTCCCTCCAAAACGTAAAAGATCTCGTTCTCATGATCGTGGGAATGCGCGCCGATACCCTTGGTATTCGCCTCCATCCACCATTCGGATATTGAGTACTGGTTGGCGGTTTCTTCGCTGTCTGCTTTGAAGTTGGCCTGGATACGGCCCATGTCGTAGCCACGGCCTTGACCGCGTTCCAAGAATATTGGTTCCAAGAATATTGGCTTCCGTTTCCCCGTATCTGCCACTGTTCAAATCCCTGAGCTTCGTCAATCATTCGAAGTTACCGCAATGCCGTCATGTCCGCAATTTGCAGCATCCGTGACTTCGGGCTCCCAGCCTGTATTCTCTGCGGACAATCTGAAGGCCCGCTTTGCCAATTCGCTTGAGCGGCGCGGGCCGGTTTGAATTGCGGGAAGGGGCGCGGGGAGCAGGCCTTTACCGCTTCTTCACATACTGGGTCAGGATGACAATGCGCTGGCCATCCACGCGGCCTTCGATGTGGTCCGCATTGTCCGGAACGAGCGAGATCTTCGGCACCGCCGTGCCGCGTTTGGCGGTGAAGCCCGCGCCCTTGACCGGCAGGTCCTTGATCAGCACCACCGTATCTCCTGCGGCCAGCTGCACCCCGTTGCTGTCGCGATGGACGACGCCGGCAATATGGCGCCCGGCTTCGGCCCAGGCGCGGATGTCGTCCTCCAGCCACAACTGATCCAGCGCGTCGCGGGCCCAGGGCTCTTCCTTCAGCCGGTCCAGCATGCGCCATGCCAGAACCTGAACCGCCGGGGTTTCGGACCACATGGCGGTGGCCAGCCCGCGCCAATGGGCAGGGTCCGGTGGGGTGAGCGGGTCGGTGATCTGCGCCTGGCAGGTGGCACAGATCTGCACCGGGGCGTCGGGGCTGCCCGGCGGGCCGGGGATATGGGGCGACAGCGGCGCTTCGGCGGCGCAAAGAGGGCAGGTCATGGCGGCTCCTTCGATCGGTGCGGCCTGCCTGCGGGCTTTGGGCGGCGCGCGCAAGGCCAGATCGGCGCGGCGGGATCAATTGGCGCGCTGGCGTGGGGCTTGACCTGTATCAGCGCGGGCCGGCGGACGTTCGGCTAGACTCCCTAGATCCAAGGCAGAACACGGGAGGGTTCGCCATGATTTCCCTGGACGACATCGAAGACATGACCAGCCTGACGCGCAGTGAAATCGACGCGCTGGCCGAACACGATCACACCGATATTCTTCATGCGGCGCTTGAGGGCGACTATGCCCTGCATCACCATGGCGGGGCGCAGCAGGTGCAGCAGAAGATCTGCGAAGATATCCGGGACGCGCTGCATCGGGACGACTTGCCCCATGCGCGGGTGCTGATGGCAACCCTGCGCCATTTCATGGCCGCGCATCCCGAAGCCGCGCGGGGCGCGCAGCCCTGACAGGGACCGCTCGAATCCAACGATCCCCCGTGACGCTGCGACGCAGCATTCGGGTGGATCGCAAGGCGCTGACCTCTGCTACTCTCAGCGCGAAATCTGGAGCTGTGTGAGTGACATGAAGAACCCGTGGATGAGCCTCTGGCTGAGCGAATACAACAAAGCGGCAAATGCGGTGAAGGGCCAGATGATGGCCGAAATGACCCGCCAGCAGCAGGCCATGATGAAAGAGATCATGGTCCGCAATTCCGAACAGTGGATGGAATTGTGGTTTCCCTGGCTGGAGACCAAGAAGAACCGCCGCCGCTAGGGGCGGTCACAGCTGCCGCAACGTGGCTCAGGCAAGCGCCCGGGCCACGGTGATGCTGACGGGAATGGCAACGACGAAGCCAAGCGCGGCGGCGATCAGGATCGGCGTCAGCGTTCCATAACCGGCCACGAGCGCGATCACGATCGCAGTGCCCATCAGGGTGGTCGAAATGATGGTGTGAAGCAGCAAAGCCAAGCGTAGCATGGGAACCTCCAGTATCGAGTCGTATCTGTATGTATAGATGTGTTGACGATACGACTTTGATCCGGGTCAAGTTCCGCGGCGGGCAGCGCGGTCAGGGTTCCACATCATAGGGCAGTGTGCCGCGTCGGTTGGGGTCGATCACCAGCCGCCGTTCCAGCGGGGGGACCGACCGCTGGTGGCAATTCGGGCGTTCGCAGATCCGGCAGGAAATGCCGATCGGCTCAAAAGCATGCGCGTTGGCCACGTCCAGATCGTCCGCATAGACCAGAGACCCGGAATGCTGCACCTCGCAGCCGAGCCCGATGGCATAGCGGCGCACAGGCGCGCGGAAGCTGCCGCCGGGTTTGGACACGTCCCGGGCCAGACACAGATACCGGCGGCCGTCCGGGGTTTCCGCAAGCTGGCGCAGGAAATGCCCCGGGGTCTCAAAGGCCCTGTGCACATTCCACAGCGGGCAGGCGCCGCCATAGCGGGCGAATTGCAGCATGGTCGCGGAATGGCGTTTGGTGATGGTGCCCGCCTGATCGACACGGACGAAGAAGAACGGCACACCTTTGGCGCCCGGGCGCTGCAGGGTGGACAGGCGGTGGGCGACCTGTTCGATCGACGCGCCGAACCGGTCTGCAAGGCGTTCCAGATCGTGGCGCGATACGCGGGCGACCTCCAGAAACATCTCATATGGCATCAGCGCCGCTCCGGCGAAGTAGTTTGCCAGCCCGATGCGGGCGATGCCGGTGGCTTCGGTGGACTGGAAACGGGCCAGATCCAGCGTCGCCTCGATCAGTTCGCTCTGGGTCAGCAGCGCCACCTGATGCAGCAACTGAAAGGTGATCGACGCCATTGGTGCCCGGTCCGACAGGCGCAGAGTGCGGGTTTCAGGATCATAGCCGCGCAGAATGTCGCCGGCGTCGAACCGGACGGAGACCCCGGCCTGTTCCAGAACCTCCATCGCGCGCGCGCGCAGATCGGGCCGCCCGCCAATCGTTTGGGCGCCCGTGGCAAACCTTTCGGCGGTGCGGTCCACCGCGTCGATATAGTTGTCGCAGTAATGAAAGAAGTCGCGCACGTCCTCCCATGGCGATTGGGCGTGGCTGCTGTGATGACTGGCGGATTGGCCCAGGGCCTCTTCCAGCGATGCCAGCCGCTCATGGTTTCGGCGATAGGCGCGGTGCAGTTCCAGAAAGGCGCGGGTCAGGGCAGGGGCGTTGGAAGACGCCAGCTGCAGGTCCGCCATGGGCGGCTCGTGGCCCGCAAAGACCGGATCTGCCAGCGCCTCGCGCATGTCAGCGGCCAGGCGTTCGCTGTCGCCCGAAGTCAGCTCGGTCACGTCCAGCCCGAATTCCTGTACCAGGGACAGAACGACACCGGCAGCGATCGGGCGATGGTTGTTTTCCATCTGGTTGAGATAGGGCAGCGACACCTGAAGCCGTTCGGCAAAGGCTTTCTGGGTCAGGTCCAGACGGCGGCGGATGTCGCGCAGCTTCGCCCCGGCATAGATCTTCTGCCGGCTCATGGGGTGAAGTCCTCCACCCGCCGCAGACGGCGGGCGCGCTGGCGCACGTACAGGATCGCGACCACCGACAGCACCGAACTGATCAGCATGGTCCAAAGCAGCGGGAAGGCGCCAGCGCCGGGCACCAGCACCGCGCCAGCCAGCGCCGAAAGAATCGCGCCGCCGCCGATCATCATGGCGCCGCCCAGTCCCGACGCGGTCCCGGCCAGTTTCGGGCGCACCGACAGCATGCCCGCAGTGGCGTTGGGAAGCACCAGCCCGTTGCCCAGACCGATGAAGATCGCAAAGCCGAAAAACACCGGCGCTCCGTGCAGCCCCCCATAAGACAGGATCAGCGCGGCCAGCAGCCCGCTGCTCGTCAGCAGGGTTCCGGTCAGGATCATCGCATCCACGCCGTAGCGGCGCGAATACAGTCCCGAAAGCGCGTTGCCCGCCATATAGCCAAGCGCGGGTGCCCCAAACAGCAGCCCCAGCAGCGATGGCGACAACCCGAACACCGTGCTGCCCACATAGGGCGCGCCGCCGAGATAGGCGAAGAACGCGCCCGCGCCGAACATGGCGGCGAAATTGTAGCCCCAGAAGCGGGGGGACCGCAAAAGTTCCGGCGCATCGCGGAACTGATCGCCCGGACCGCCCTCCCGGGGGAGCGCCGTTTCGCCCAGATCGGCCCAAAGCAGCCAGAGCGTGCCCAGCCCCGCCAGCACCAGAAAGACGAAATTCGCCTGCCAGCCGAAAAGCTGATCCAGCGCGCCCCCCAGCACCGGTGCCAGCATCGGCACCAGCGCCATGCCCATGGTGACATAACCGATCATCGACGCGGCTTCGTCCTCCGGCACCATGTCCCGCACGATGGCGCGGGACAGGACCATGCCCGCCACGACCACCGACTGGCCCATGCGGCACAGCAGAAATGTCTGCGCTGTGGGTGCCACCAGAGCCGCCGCGGAAAACAGCACAAACAATGCCGTTGCCACCAAAAGCACCGGCCGGCGCCCATAGCGGTCGGACAGCGGGCCGATAAAGATCTGCAAGATTGCATTCATGCCCAGAAATAGGGTCACCGATAGTTGCATCACCCGGTAATCGGTGCCGTAATGGGCCGCCATCGCCGGAAGCGATGGCAGGAAAACGTTGGTGGCTGCCGCAGACAGGCCCGCGGTCAGGATCAAAGTGGCGATGTGCGGCGGCGTGTCCCGGTTGGGAAACCTGCGAATTTGGCCTTGCGACATGGGGCTAAGGGCCTCTCCTGGCGGGCACATAACGAGCTAAGGTTATGGAAGACAACAATATTCGCAATTTCGCAATTTGCAATTCAAATCTGCGCTTGGTGTTGCAAATTTACTGAAAACCGCTTTGTGCGGATCATGACTCTGTATAGTGTAGCGTCAAAACAAAGGAACCCGGCATATGAAAGATATTCTGCAGGAGCTTGAGACGCGTCGTTATGC
>JAGQRU010000134.1 GCA_020425105.1 Paracoccaceae bacterium | reverse complement strand
CAGCAGGGCCGCCGCACCGGTGTAGTCGCTAACCTGGCCGGCGGTCATGAAGAACTTGATCGGGCGGCCGTTCGCGTCTGTGACGGCATGCAACTTGGTGTTCATGCCACCCTTCGTCCGCCCAATCAGCCTGCCACGCCCCCCTTTTTCAACCGCAGGCTCGAAGCCGTGCGGTGCGCCTTGAGATAAGTGGCGTCGATCATCACTGTCTTCCGGTCGGCGGCCTCGCAAGCAAGCCCCTCCATCATCCGGGCGAAAACACCCATGTCGCTCCAGCGCTTCCATCGGTTGTAGAGGGTCTTCGGTGGACCATACTCTGGCGGCGCATCGGACCAACGCAAGCCATTACGATTGATGAAGATTATCCCGCTCAAGACCCGCCGATCATCAACCCTCGGTTTGCCATGGCTCTTTGGAAAGAACGGCCGCAGCCGCGCCATCTGCTCGTCGCTCAGCCAGAAAAGATTGCTCATCATGCCCCCATCAGTTCGGGAGCGTGAATCACGCCGGCAAGGTGGCCGCAAGCCGATTAATGGGTCCAGACCCTAGATCTGGAGACTTCAGAAGATGAAAGCGTGCACCCGATTGCGGATGACGTTCAAGCATGGGGTGGTAGCAGTGCACAGCCTATTCAAACGATCCAGTAGCGCGGGCGATGATGCGTCTACGTGCGTGCTTGGGAGCTCGGCTCTCAGCCCAGGGCGGGTGTTGGCCGATGGATCATCTGCGGCAATCCTCGCCAGTCTCACACCAAACATGTCGGATAGCCGCCCGCCGCATCCGCTTCAATCAGATCGAAAAGGACCAACGCGTTCAATGAATAGCTCAAATCATCTTCCAAAATACGCAAGGAACTGGGAGTGCTCGGGCCGGTGGACGGGCACTGTCCACGACGGTACGGGGGCCGACCGGTTGCGAAACCCGGAAATGACGATGGCTATCCCGCGCCTCCAGGCCACCAACAGGGCCCAGACGGTCGGTCATGCTTGTTGAGGGCGATAGACGCAGTCTGCCAACGAACTGCGGTTGAGATCTGCAAGGAAGGCGGCTTCGGCGCCGGCGAGGCGCGCCTTCAGGCGGCAGTGTGGTGTCAGGGTGCAGGCCGCGCCCCCGGGCTGGAAACACTCGACCAGCGCTTGATCCGCCTCGAGATAGGCAACAACATCGCCTAACCGGATGTCCTCGGGGCGCCGTGCGAGCGTCGCTCCGCCGCCGCCGCCCCTCCGCGTTTCCAGGTAGCCAGCGCCAGAAAGCGACGAGATCACCTTTGCAAGATGATTGCGCGACACACGGAATTCATCCGCCAGTTCCGCCGTGGTGAAGGCGCGGTCGGGGCTGCCCGCCATCCGCATGAGAACGCGCAGTCCGAAATCGGTAAAGGACGTGAGGCGCAAGAAATCGCTCCTTGATTTGGTATTTACAGTGCGTATTTAAGGGCTATAATCAGCATATCAAATGCCAATTGCATTGGACACCCCTCGATCCCGAAAGCTCTGCCATGACCGCCCCTACCGCCGAAGCCCCCACCGAGACAGGCGCCCTGATCGATCACATCCTGTCGCGCTATCACGAGCGTCACCGCTCCGAATTGCCCGGTCTGCTGGACCTCGCCGAAAAAGTCGGCAGGGTCCATGCGACGGATCAACAATCCCCGAAAGATCTGGCGCAGTCCCTGGCCGCTCTTGGTCGCGAGTTGGAGGGCCATATGGCGAAGGAAGAGATGATCCTCTTTCCGGCGATGCGGGCGGGCGGGGGGGCAGGCATCGGGCCGCCGGTTGCTGTGATGCGCGCCGAGCATGACGACCACGCCGAAGCGATCGAGCGGATCCGCAAAATGACCGGCAACTTGACACCCCCGGACCACGCTTGCGGGTCGTGGCGGGCGCTCTATGCCGGTCTGGATCGGTTCCTTGAGGATCTCGCAGCGCATGTTGCGTTGGAAAACCACGTGCTTTTCCCGCGGTTCGAGCGGGGCTAGGACGGTGTTGCGCATCCAGAAACCGTGCTGGCGGAGGCGGGCGTGGACGCCGGTGTCCGCAGCGATCTGCGGCGAGTGCCGCGTGGCCATCCGCGCCGGCTCTGACCCGTGGGCGAAACGAAAGCCTCGGTCATGAGCGCAAGCCCCGATACTTTGCCCCGCACGCCGCGCCCAGTGGTGTCAGCCACGGCCCGGCTGTCCTGCCTGATCGTGCAGCCCGTCCTGACCAGGGTGGTCAAGCGTGTCGCCAAACAGCACCCGTCTCTTTTCTCGCGGCTCGGTCCACATCAGGGGACCGACTTCGTGATCGATCCGGTGGAATTGCCCTTTGCCCTTCACCTGCGACCAGATCCGCAAGCGCTGGTGTTCCGGGCCGTCCCGCGCAATGCGGCGCCCGAAGCGGGAGCCACAATTCGAGGGAAGTTCATGCTGCTTCTGGAGTTGGTCGACTCCGAAGAGGATGGAGATGCCGCGTTCTTCTCCCGCGATCTGGAGGTCACGGGCGACACCGAAGCCGTCGTCCGGCTTCGCAACGCACTCGACGATGTCGATGGGTCGATCGCCGAGGAAACCGCCGAGATGTTCGGTCCTGCTGGCCGCGCCATTCTGGCAAGACTACGCCGCGCCTATCCAACGTGAAGAAAGGACCTCTCGTCCCATGAGCCTCGCCGAACTGATCTGCCCGGCCGGCACGCCTGCCGCCCTGCGCACCGCCGTCGATGCCGGCGCCGATGCGGTGTATTGCGGCTTTCAGGATGCCACCAACGCCCGCAACTTTCCGGGGCTGAATTTCACTCCGGACGAACTGGCCGCTTCGGTCGCCTACGCGCATGAGAAGGGCACCAAGGTTTTGCTGGCTTTGAACACCTACCCGCCTGCGGGCAAGGTCGATCTGTGGCGAGAGGCCGCCGATACAGGCGCGCGGCTTGGGGTCGATGCCTTCATCGTCGCGGATATGGGCGTGGCCGACTACATCGCGCGCACCCATTACGGTGTCCGTCTGCACCTGTCAGTTCAGGCCGCCGCCTCCAGTCCCGAGGCGATCCGGTATTATTGCGAGAATTTCGACGTGAAGCGCGTCGTGCTGCCGCGCATCCTGACGATCCCCGAGATCCGCGAAATCCGCAAGGAAATCCCCTGTGAGATCGAGACCTTCATCTTCGGCAATCACGGGCTGATGGTCGAAGGGCG
>JAGQRU010000133.1 GCA_020425105.1 Paracoccaceae bacterium | reverse complement strand
TGCGTCGACCGCAACCCGGCCAAGCAGGACACCTTGCTGCCCGGCAGCCGCATTCCCGTGCGCATGGTCGACGCCCTGCGCGACGCCAAGCCCGATTACGTGCTGATCCTGCCGTGGAACCTGCGCGATGAGATCATGTCGCAACTGGCGGATCTGACCGAAAGCGGCACGCGCTTTGTCACCGCGGTTCCGGAAATTCGGGTGTCCTGACCATGAAAGTGCTGCTGACCGGCGCCAGCGGCCTGATCGGTCGTGCCGTTCGGGCAGCGTTGCAGGCGTCGGGGCATCATGTGGTTGCGGTGTCGCGCCATGGGGACGCCCCGTGCGACCTGCTGGATCCGGCGGCCGTGGACACGCTTCTGACCCGGGAACGACCTGACGGCCTGATCCATCTGGCCTGGCATGCCGGGGCGCAGGATCGTTGGACCTCGCCCGCCAATCTGGACTGGATGGCCGCGACCCTGCATCTGGCGCAAGGCTTCGCGCGCAACGGCGGACAGGCGGCGGTTTGCGCCGGGTCCTGCGCCGAATATGACTGGTCCCTTGCCGAGCTTTCCGAAGACAGCCCGCTGCGCCCGGCGACGCTTTATGGCGCGGCGAAGGCAGGCACGGGGCTCGCTCTGTGCAAGGCGGATCTTGGCATCGCGCTGGCCTGGGCGCGGATCTTCTTCGTTCATGGGCCGGGAGAGCCGCGCGGGCGCCTTCTGGGGGACCTGATTGCCGGGCTGAAGGCGAAAGAGGTTGTGGAATGCACCGACGGGCTGCAGGAACGCGACTTCCTGCAGGTGTCCGATCTGGCGCGGGCGCTGGTTGTGCTTCTGGAACAGCGGTTCAGCGGGCCGGTCAATGTCGCCAGCGGTGCTGCGATCCCGGTGCGCGACCTGATTTCCGAAGTGGCGCGGCAATTGGATGGCAGCGACCTGATACGGCTGGGCGCGCGCCCCCGTCCGGCCAGCGACCCGGCGCGGCTGGCGGCGGATGTGACACGACTGGCCGCCACAGGATTTCAGCCGCAGCTTGACCTGAGCGCAGGCGTCGCTGCCACGCTGGCCGGAGAATGCCCATGACCCGTCTTTTGCAATTGCTGAACACGCCGTTCGTCAAGTTTCTGGCCGTCGGGGTCCTGAACACCGCGTTCGGGTACGTCCTTTATGCGGTTCTAGTCCTGGCCGGGTTGGGGCCGCAGGCGGCTCTGGCTCTGGCGTTTGCCTGTGGCGTGGTGTGGAACTATTTCACCCATGCACGGCTTGTCTTTGCCACCAAGGGGGCCGGGCGTCTGCCGGCCTATGCGCTGGTTTATCTGGGGCTCTATGGGGTCAACGCGGCAGGGCTGGCCGGGCTGCTGGCCATCGGGCTCGATCCGATCCTGGCGCAGGCGGTGCTGGTGCTGCCCGCCGCAGCACTGTCGTTTGTCTTCATCTCGCGGGTCTTGACCGACCGCTTCCCATGGGATCCCAAGCGGGTCTAGGAAGGCTCCGCATCGATATTGATCCGGTCGCGTTCGATGACCATCGGGCCGCCGCGCACCTGATTGTGGATGGCGGTGATGTATTCGCCCAGCATGCCGATAAACAGCATCTGCACGCCGGTCAGGAAGAACAGCGACACGATAATCGTCATGGTCCCGCGCGGAGCATCTGACGGCGCGATGAAGAACAGCAACAACTGCAGCATGGCAAACAGGATGCAGCCGGTCGCGATGATAAGCCCTGCAATCGTGCAGAACCGCATCGGTGCCCGCGAAAAGGCAAAGATCGCGTTCAGCGCCACATCCGTCAGCGCGCTCATATTGTGCTTCGACAGCCCGCGTTTGCGCGCACGCCAGGTGTAGGGCAGGATGATCCGCCGGAACCCGCAGGACGCGATGATCCCGCGGATGTAGGGATAGTGGTCGTTATGCGCCAGCACCGCCTGCAACACCTTGCGGTCGATCAGCTGGAACTCTCCGACACTGGGTTCCAGCCTCACATCCGACAGCCGGTTGAGCGTGCGATAGAAGATCCCCCGCGCAATGCGCAGGAAAAAGCCCTCTTCGCGGATGTTGCGGGCACCCGCGACGACTTCATACCCGCTTTCCCACAGCCGGACGAATTCGGGGATCATTTCCGGCGGATCTTGCAGATCCACCGGCAGCATCACGATCACGCTGTCGCCGGTGGCATAGCGCAAACCGTTGAAGGACGACCGGAAGACGCCGAAATTCCGGGCATTCAGAACCACCTTGACCGATTTGTCCTCCGCCGCGATCTCGCGCAGGATGTCCGGTGTCCGGTCGGTGGAGGCATTGTCGGCGAAAATATGTTCCAGCCGATAGTCCGGCAACTCCTCCGCAAAGATCCGGCGCACGGTTTCATAGCACTGCCGAACATTGTCTTCTTCGTTATAGCAGGGGGAGACCACAGAAATTGTCTTCATGTTCAATCCATTACCTGCTTAATCTAGACTCGCACCCGATCTGGATGCCGTTTGGGAAGCCGGATCTAAACATGCTGATAGCGTCGTGCTGCCGCTGCACAAAGCGTTTTCTTGTGTTTTAGTTTCCGCCGGTCACGCATTCCCTGGCCGAACCAACAATCGGTTTACAGGCCCTGCGCCGACAGGAATAGTGCGTCCAGCGAGGCAATGCGGGCGGCATGACGGATGGCGGACAGGCAGCGGTCGGGCAGCGGCAGGGGGATGCTCCTGATCTCGGGCCCGCTCCTTTATGCGGTGGTGATGCTGGCCGCGCCCATGGCGGCCATTCTGGTCTTCAGCTTCTGGACCCAGGACTTTCTGAACATCGACACCACGCCGACCTGGGCCAATTACCGAGAGGCCTTTTCAGATCCGATCTATCGCGAACTGATGGTCAGGTCGCTGAAGATTTCGGCCATGGTCACGGCGATCACGGTTCTGCTGGCCTTTCCTGTCGCTTATTTTATCTCGTTCCGGGTGCGGCCCGAGCGCAAGGCGTTGTGGATCTTTCTCGTCACCATTCCGTTCTGGACGTCCTATCTGATCCGCGTTTTTTTGTGGAAGGTGATCCTTGGTTACAATGGGGTGCTGAACAGCGCGCTGATCGGGCTGGGTGTGATCGACGAACCGCTGACGCTGATCCTTTATAACTTCAACGCGGTGGTGATCACGCTGGCCCATGCATTCGCGCCCTTTGCCATTCTGCCGATCTTCGTGGCGCTGGAACGCATCGACCGCAGCCTGCTGGAAGCCGCGCTGGATCTGGGGGAAACCCGTCTGTCGGCCTTCTTCCGCGTGACCTTGCCGCTGGCCATGCCCGGTGTCGTGGGGGCCTGCCTGATCGTCTTCATCCCCACGATCGGCGATTATGTGACGCCGCGGCTTGTGGGCGGGCCCGGAGGGCTGATGATCGCCAATATGATCCAGACCCAGTTTCTGAAACTGAACAATGCGCCACTGGGCGCGGCGTTGGCAGTGATCGCGATGGGGATCGTCACGATTCTGGCGCTGGTCTTTCTGGCGCTGAACCGGCGCTTTCTGCGGGGGCGATCATGAAAGGGGCGGGGCTGCGCGTCTATACGGCGCTTTACCTTGTGTTTCTGTATCTGCCCATCGTGTTGTTGCCGATCTTTGCGTTCAACGACAGCACGGTGATCGCCTTTCCGCTTGGCGGTTTCACCACCGGCTGGTTTGCGGAACTGGCGGCGGTCGAGGCGCTGCACGCGGCCGTGCTGACATCGGTCAAGATCGCGGTCATTACGGCGCTCGTGTCGACCCTGTTGGGCATCTGCGCCGCCCGCGCCGCGGCGCGGTACCGGTTCCCGGGCAAGAGCGGCATTCTGGGCTTGATCATGTTGCCGCTGGTGCTGCCCGAAATCATCGTGGCGGTGTCGCTGCTGGTCGTATTCCTGCAGATCGGCCTGCCGCTCAGCGCCCTGACGGTCATCCTGGGGCATGTGCTGATCTGCACGCCCTTCGCCATCGCAATCCTGAACCCGGCTTTTCAGTCGTTGGATGTCTCGCTTGAAGAAGCCGCCGTGGATCTGGGCGAAACCGCGTGGGGCACGTTTCGGCTGATCGTGCTGCCGCTGGTGATGCCGGGTGTCATTTCTTCGTTGCTGATCGCGTTCACCATATCGATGGACGAATTCATCATCGCGTTCTTCCTGTCCGGGTCGGATGCGACGCTGCCGGTCTATCTTTGGGGACAGTTCCGGTTCCCCCAGCGGCTGCCGGTTGTCATGGCGCTCGGCTCCATTCTGGTGCTGTTGTCCGTGCTTCTGCTGGTACTGGCGGAACTTGCCCGGCGCCGGGGTGCCAGGCGGCGCGGCGCGCTGGATACAGGAGGCTTTCTCTGATGGCGCTGATTTCCCTGACCGGGATCGACAAGTTCTATGGCACCTATCACGCGCTGCGCGGGATCGACCTGGACATCGCCGAAGGCGAATTCTTTTCGCTGCTGGGGCCGTCGGGCTGCGGCAAGACCACCTTGCTGCGTACGATTGCCGGTTTCGAACACCCTGAAAACGGCGTGCTGACCATCGACGGGCAGAACATGAAAGGCGTCGGTCCGAACCGGCGGCCGACCAATTTGGTGTTTCAGAACTATGCGATATTTCCGCATTTGACCGTGGCGGAGAATGTCGGGTTCGGCTTGCGCCGGTCGCCGTTGAGCCGCGCTGATAAAACCAAAGCCGTGGCCGAGGCCTTGGCGATGGCGGGGCTCGACGGATACGGGCCGCGCGCGGCGCACGCCTTGTCGGGCGGACAGCGGCAGCGCGTGGCTTTGGCGCGCGCCTTGATCCTGAAGCCGAAAGTGTTGCTGCTGGACGAACCCCTATCGGCGCTGGACCGCAAATTGCGCGAACAGATGCAGACCGAGTTGCGCAGATTGCAACGCCAGGTGGGCATCACCTTCATTCTGGTCACCCATGATCAGGAGGAGGCGCTAATCATGTCCGACCGGATCGCGGTGATGTTTGACGGGCGGATTGCGCAGCTCGATACGCCCGAAGGATTGTATTTGCGCCCGAACAGCCGGGCGGTCGGGGAATTCATCGGGTTGATGAACCTGCTTCCGGGGATGTTGCGGCCCGAGGATGGCCGCCTGCTGGCGGATATCCCGGGGCTGGGGGCGATCCCGCTGCCGCCCGATCTGGTGGCGCACGGTGCCGCGCCTGGGCCGGCAACGTTCGGGCTGCGCCCGGAAAGCCTGTCGCTGATGTCGCCGGGCGGCGCGCTGCCGACCGGTCAGTTCGTGGACGGGACAGTGACCGAACGGACCTATTACGGCGATATGACCTATTACGAGGTCGCGCTGGACGGGGCGCCGGACCCGGTGACCTGTTCGATGAAAAACCTTGTCAGTCGGCCGGTGCTGGAACGCGGTGCGCGCACACGGCTGGCATGGGAGCCGGGCGCGCTGATCCTGTTTCCCGACGGTTAGACCTCAGGTATCCGGCGCGATCAGACCCAGACCGCGCAGGTAGATGCCCACGCCGGCTTCCAGAAGATCTTCGGGCGGATAGGGCGCCTGCCGCCCGGGATTTCCGCGGGCAAAAAGCTCGACCACCCCGTGGCTGAGCGCCCAGACATGGGCGCTGACCATCGCCGCGGGGGGGCGTTTGTCCTTGGGGATATGCTGGGACAAAGCCTCGGCAGCCTGTTCCAGAACCGCGCGGGCGCGCGCGGAAACGCGGGCCAGTTCCGGGGTGCGGTTGACTGAAATGCCGCTTTCGAACATGGCGACGTAATGGCCGGGATATTTGCGGGCGAAGGCAAGATAGGCGCGCCCGGTCGCCTCGAACGCAGAAAGCGCACTGGGGCGCCCGGTGTCATAGGCGTATTCCATCAGATCGGCGAAGATCTCGTATCCCTGCCGCGCCGCTTCGGCGATCAGGTCTTCGCGGCCCTCGAAATGGCGATAGACCGCCGCCGGTGTGACCCCCGCCGCTTTGGCGGCTTCGGACAGGGTGAAGCCGGTGGGGCCGCGTTCGGCAATCAGGGACAGAGCGGCGTCGACAAGGGCCTGACGCAGATTGCCGTGGTGATAGCCGCGCTTACCCATCCCAGATCTCGGGCCCGCCACAAATCGCCGGGTCGGGCGCCGCCGCAATCGTGTCATCGCGGCCGTCATAGGGAATTTCGCTCAGCACCTTGCGGATCACCGCGATCCGTGCGCGGCGTTTGTCGTCCGATTTGACCACCGTCCAGGGCCCGTGCTTGTGATGCGTGCGCTCCAGCGTCTCGCGGATCGCCACGGTATAGGCATCCCACAGTCGCAGGCCGTCCACATCGATCTGGCTCAGTTTCCATTGCTTCAGCGGGTCGCGCTCGCGTTCCAGAAACCGGCGCAACTGTTCGGCGCGGTCCACATTCAGCCACAGCTTGATCAGATAGACCCCGTCATCGACCAGCGCGCGTTCCAGACCCGGCACCTGCTGAAAGAACAGCTCGCGCTCGGCGGTGCTGCAAAAGTCGAACACCCGTTCCACGACCGCCCGGTTGTACCAGGACCGGTCGAACAGTGCCATGTGGCCGCCCGCCGGAAATTCCGACACATAGCGTTGGAAATACCATTGCGCGGCTTCGCTGGCGGTGGGTTTCGCAAGGGCCACGATCTGCGCGACACGAGGATTAAGATTTTCGCGAAACCGCTTGATACAACCGCCTTTTCCCGCCGCATCGCGGCCTTCGAACACCACGACCACGCGGGCGCCGGTATGCTGAACCCAGTTCTGCAGCTTCGCCAGTTCGATCTGAAGCGCATAAAGCTCAGACTCGTAATCCTGCGCCTTCATCCGTTCATCATAGGGATAGGGCGGCGTCAGGATCGCCTTGTTCCCGTCGCGGATCGCGTCCCGGACAGGCTGCGGCGCTTCGGTTTCGAAATAGCGGGTGATGGCCCCGTCAAAGGGCAGGGAGGATGTATTGGTCATAGATATGAGGTAGCGGCTCGATCTGCCTAGCGCAATCCGGCGCGATATGCGGTGCGGTCGATGGCGGCGATAACCTCTGCCTCGTGGCTGTGATGCGGCATGTGCCCGGCGCCGGGAAATTCGGTCAGTTCTGCATTGGACAGCAGCGGCATCAGTGCGTGCGCGTGGGTTTCAAGCGGCACGATCGTGTCCAGATCCCCGTGCAGAACCGCAATCGGCGCCGTGATGCTGCCGTAATCGGCCGACATGGCCGTTACCTGCGGTTTCAGTTCGACGATCTGGCGGGCATTGGCCCGCATGGTGCCGCGGCGCAGGGACAGGGGCAGGCCGAAATGCGCCTCATACCCCTCCGGGACCGGGTCCGGGGTGAAGATGGTGGTCAGGATGGTTTCCAGAAAGGACTGCGTCAGCGTCGCGGTGAGCACGGGCACGACCACGGCCGCCCCGGCCGGGCTCGCATTGACCTTGTAGGTCGCCTTCAGATCGTCCGGCCACGGCATCGTGGCACCGGACACAACGATCAGTCCCGCCGTCATGTCCGGATCTTCCAGCGCCCAGCCCATGGCCACAGCGCCGCCGAAGCTTTGGCCCAGAACCAGAGGCCGGCTTGCGCCCAGTTGACGGGCCGCCTGTTGCAGCAGCCGGGCCTGTTCACGGGGGCTTTCGCCGCGTCCTTCCTTGAACGGGCCGGGCATGCGCCCGGTATAGCCGTGCCCGGGCCGGTCGAACGCGATGACGCGATAGCGCGACGCCAGCTTGCCGACCATGGAAAAGGTGAAATCACGCAGATTGCCGCCCGCGCCGTGGATCAGAACCAGATCGGGTCCGGCGCCTTGGACCACCGCGTGCACCGGCACACCGTTCACATCCAGTATCTTGCCAAGCGGCGGAAAGTCGATCTCGGCGGCCTTTTCGCGGCGATCGGCCAGGGTCGAAACGCCGAATGCACTGCCGATACCCAGCGCTGCAAGTCCTGCAAGGATCATCCGCCTATTTCCCGATATCATCGATGTCGTAGGGCGTGTGCTGGTAGATTTCGTTGATCCAGTTGCCATACATCAGATGTGCGTGAGATCGCCACCGGTTCAAGGGCGTGCGGGTGGGATCGTCATCGGGATAGTAGTTTCCCGGCACGTTGATGGGTTTTCCCGCCTTCACATCGCGGTCGTATTCTTCCTTCAGCGTGCCGCTGTCATACTCGAAATGGTTGAAGATATAGAGCGCCCGGTGCCCCGGATCTTCGACCAGACAGGGGCCAACCTCGTCGCTACCCAGAAGCGTGCGCAGGCCCGGCGCGGCGTCGATCTCTGCCTGTTTCATTTCGGTCCAGCGGCTGACCGGGATCACGAAATCGTCCGAAAAGCCGCGCAGATAGGGCGAGGCGGGGGCAAGGTTCTTTTGCCGGAAGCAGCCAAACGCCTTGTGGTCGAGGATATGTTTTTTCACACCATGGAAATGGTTGATCATCGCCAT
>JAGQRU010000132.1 GCA_020425105.1 Paracoccaceae bacterium | reverse complement strand
GTCTTTGTCGTCTTTGTCGTCTTTGGGTTGTGCGCCCTTCATGGTGTCGTTTTCAGACTCGCCGCGGCCCCGTTCCTGATGCTCGGACTGGTCCCGCCCATGCCGGTCATGCTCTCCTCGCTCATGATCGCCACGGCCATTCCAGTCGCGATCGCCACGCTCCGCATGTTCCTTGCCCGAGCCTTCGCGGTCAGAGCCTTCGCCATCGCGTTCTTCATGCCCACGACCTCTGCGCCCTGACGCATCGTTATCGGTGTCGTTGTCACTTCTCTCACCACGCTCCCGCTCTCCGCGGGTGGAGCGGTCGCGATCGTCGTCGTCCCTGTCATATCGGGACTCGTAGTCCCGCTCGTGCTTGCCGGAGCGGCCGTTGTCGCTGTCGTCTTCCTGCGTATGCCGGCCGCCGGATTTGTCGCGCTGCTCCGCCCCGCGCGCCGAAATATGGTCATCGGAGCTGCCGCGCTCGGATGTATAGCGCTTCTGGTAATCCTGGCCGGAGCGTTCGTGCCCAGAGTTGTCGCGGGTTTCGTCGTCGCGCCCGTCATGCATCTTGCCGGACGTCTGATGATCCCGATTGTCTTTCTGGCCCATGTCGCACCCCTTACAATAGCTTTGCTGGGATCTGACCGGGCGGGCCTTAAACCGGGGTTACGACACTGCGGCGATTTCGGTTGGATTTAACTCAGATCGCATTGGATCATTCGGCGGCGACGCGGAGTGCCGGCGGGTGTCCCGGCAAGGCGTTTGCGCATGCCGCAGCGCGCCCGGTGCGGCGCGCAACGAGGGCAAAGAGCGCGGGGGTGAAGTAGAAAGACACCACTGTGGACAACAGGACCCCTCCGGCAATCGCGACCGCGAAGGGGGGCCAGAAGCCACCCCCTGCCAGGATGAGAGGAAGGAAGCCGCCAAAGGTCGTGATGGTCGTGGACACGATATGACGGCTCGATCCGTGGACCACGCGCGCCATGGCCGCGCGGTCGCCCGCGGCGGCCTCCGGGTCGGCCTGCAGGCCGGTCAGGATGATGATCGCGGCGTTCACCGAAACGCCGATGGACCCGATCACTCCGATAATGGCGGTGATGCCGAACGGATACTGCCCCAACGCCAATGCCAGAAGGGACAGCCCCACGGACAGCACGCACACGGCCAGCGCCACGCCAGTCAGGCGGAACGAGTTGAATGTCAGAGCGATGGTCGCCACCGTCAGCGTTGCAATCACGCCGAGCGAGGCCATCAGGTTCCCCACCGTGCTGTCGCGGGCGTCGGAATCGCCGCCGATTTCCATCCGGTATCCGGCGGGCAAGGCGAACCCCGCCGCGGTCAGGTCCTGCTGGATCGACTGCAAGGCTTCTTCCGGCAACACATCGGGCACCAGAAATGCCTGCACGGTATTGGCGCGTTCACCGTTGCGGCGGGTGATGACGCTTTCCGACGGCTCCAGCCGCAGATCGGCCAGATCCGACAAGGGCACGCCGGGAAACTGGCCCCGGCCAGCGGTTTCGGCGGCGTTGGGCGGCAGGATCGGCAGATCCGCTATTGCCGTCAGATCTTCGCGCAGGCCGCTGCCGAAGCGCACGCGGATCGGCAATTGCTCGGTGCTTTCGACCAGCGATGCCCCCGTGACCCCGACCAGCGCCGTGTCAAGCTGCCGGGCGATATCGGTCAGGCTCAACCCCAGCAGCCGCGCCTTGGCCTCGTCGATGTCGAAGCGCAGCTGAGGCGCGCCGCCGCCGATCGAGGTGCGCACCTGCGTGACCATGTCCAGATCGGACATGATGGCACGGGCCTGATCCGCGAGGCCCCGCAGGACGCCGATATCCTGCCCGACGAAGCGCAGCTCCACCGGGGCGGCGACGGGCGGACCCTGTACCAGTGCGCGCACGATGATCTGGGCGTTGGGCACCGTCTCGTCCAGTTGCGCCTGCAACGCTGGCACTTGCGCGGCGGCGGCCTGGGCGGTGGTCGTCGTGATCATCGCCTGTGCGAAACCCGGCTCGCGGGACCGACCGCCGGTGATGTTGTAATAGAATGCCGGGCCGGATTTCCCGATGGTCCAGTACCGGCGGCTGATATCGGGGATGCCGCCCAGAATTGTGTCGATACGCGCCACGGTCCGGCGGGTTTCGTCAATGGCGGTGCCCGGCGGCATTTGCACTTCGATGTAGAACTGGTCGCGCTCCACCCCGGGAAAGAACTGCGCCTTCAGCGCCGGGAAGCTGGCAAAGCCGAGCAGTGGCAGGATCAGGGACAGGGCCAGTGATTTCACCGGATGACGGACCGACCAGTGCAGCGTGGCGCCGAAGGCCCGGCCCAAAGCCCCGCCGCGCACGCCGGTGCTTAGCATGGTGCCGGAGCTGCCGGAAGGAAGCAGCCAGCCGGCCAGCGCCGGTGTGACCGTCAGCGCAACGAAAAGCGACCAGAAAAGCATCAGCACCACGGCGATGGCGATGGCGCCAACGAAGTCTCCGGCAGGGCCGGGCAGCAGGATCATCGGCGTGAAGGACAGGGCCGTGGTCACGGTGGAAGCCAGCAATGGCGCGGCCAGCCGCCGGACGCTGTCACCCACGGCGGCCTCGCGTGTCATGCCGGACTGGAGCCGTTGACGGATTTCGTCCGACATCACGATGGCCGCGTCCACCAGCAGCCCAAGGGCCACAATCAATCCGGTGACGGACATCTGGTGAATGGGCAGGCCGATGGCGTTCATTGTCGCCAGCGTCGCCAGGCTGACCACCGGCAGGACCAGCGCAACGATGGCCGCCGCGCGAAGACCCAGGGTGACGAAGAGCACCGCCACCACAAGACCGACCCCGATGGCCATGTTCCGGCCCACTTCGGCCAGCCTGTCCTGGGTATAACCGCTCTGGTCGAAGACCAGCGTTTCGGACATCCCCACCGGGACCGCCGCAGCGCCCGCGTCCAGCACCTCGTGCACACGGCCCATCCATTTGTCGATCTGCACCCCGTCCTGAGCGAGAACCCCGATCAGGATCGCGGGCCTGCCGTCCGACAGCGCAAGCTCGGACGCGGGCAGGCGCGGGCCGCGGGTGATGGCGGCGATGTCGTCCAGCCGGGTCGCCGCCCCGTCGGGGCCGTCGCGCAGGACAACGTCGCGCAGGCGGTCCAGTGCTGTCACTTCGCCCGAGATCGCGATGGCCAGATCCGCCTGCGCGGCTTGCAGGCGCCCCGCCTGCACCTTTCCGTCGGCGCCGCGAATGGCGGCCGAGATCTGATCCGCGGTCAGCCCGAGCGCCGCCGCGCGGGCGGGATCGACGGCAATCAGGACCTCCTCTTCAGGAACGCCGAACAGGGTGACGGCCTTGGTGTCGGGAATGGCGCGCAGCCGGTCGGCCAAAGCCTCTGCGTGCCGCTTCTGCGCGGCCAGCGGCACCCCGTCATGGTCGGCGGCGACCGCGATAACGGCGGAATACGCTGAAATTCCGTCCGCGTCGATTTCGGGCGGCAGCGCCCCGGCGGGGAAACGGCTGGCCGCATCGTCCACCGCGTCGCGGATTTCGCTCCAGACCTGTTCGATCCGATCTTCTTTCAGGGTCTCCAGCAATTCGATGGCGACCACCGACACCCCCTGCCCCGAGACCGACTCCACCGTATCGACCTCGGCGATCTCGCGCAGTTCTTCCTCGATTTCGGCGGTGATCAAGGCTTCGACCCGGCCCGGATCGGCGCCGGGAAACTGGGTTGTCACGGTCGCGAAGATGTTGGTGATGGTCGGGTCTTCCTGCCGTCCCAGCGACAGCAGAGACGAAAGGCCGGAGGCGATCAGGACCAGCAGGATCAGCGCCACAAGGCGCGGCTGGCGGAAGGTGAGCGTTTCCATGTCAGATCCCTTCGATCACGCGTACGGTCTGACCCGGCGTGACCCTGTGCGGGCCGTCGCTGATCAGCAGCGCGCCGTCCTGAAAGCTGCCGCGCACGAAGGCGCGATCCGCCTCGCTATGCAGGATTTCGACCGCGGCAGGGCGCACGCGGCTTTCGGGATCCACCACAAAAACGGTCCACACCCCCTGGGTGCCTTCGCGCAGCGCGCCAAGCGGCACCCAGGCGCCTGCCACGTCGATGGGTCGCGGCAGGTGCAGAACCGCCGTCTGGCCGAACGCCGCGCCCGCGGCGGTATCGACATGCAGCAGAACCGTGCGCGTTCGTGTGGCGGGATCCACGTCAGGGCGGATCGCGTGGACGCGCGCGGCGAGCGTCTGGCCCCCCAGCGTCACCGTCAGGTCATCGCGGTGAAGCAGATCTTCGGGTGCGATCCAGACCGGCAGCCCGACGCGGATCACGGCCCGGTCGTTCTGCAACAGCCTGAACAGGGGCTGACCGGCGGCCAACGCGGCGCCTGTATCCTGCAGCCTTGCGCCGATCCAGCCGTCGAAGGGGGCGTGAAGCTCTGACTTTTCGATGCGCAGCCGAACCGCTTCCAGCCCTGCATCGGTTTCAGCCATGCGCGCGATCAGCGCGTCACGGGTCGCGCGCGCCTGATCGGAGCTTTCAGCGGGCGCAAAGCCGCGTTCGTTCAGCGCGGTGCGACGGCTCAGCGCCGCTTCGGCGAAGCGAAGCTCGGCGGCCTGGGCGTCGCGGGCGGCTTCCAGACGGCGTTGTTCAGCCTCCAGAAGCTGGGTGTCGAGCCGCGCCAGCAGATCACCGCGACGCACGGCCTGCCCTTCGTCAGCCACGATCCGGGACAGCTTGCCGGACAGTTCGAACGACAGTTCGGCGGTTTGCGCCGGTTCAACCTGCCCCAGAAATGCGCGCTGTGTAACGAAGCCCGGAACCTCGACCAGCCGCTGAACCGCGACCGGCGTCGGGCTGGCGGCGATCGCCAGATCGGTGGCCGCCGCGCGGGCGGAGATCAGCGCCGCGCCCTGAGTAACAGCGATGCCCGCGCCCGCAAGAGTGGCGGCGGTGATCAGAAGCGAGGCGAGACGGCGGCGGGTCGGGCTGGCAGGCTGCGTTGACATGGGCGGGCTCCGTGCGGGCGAGTCTGGACATGTTAGATGCTCTAACATATGTTAGAAGCTCTTACTTTGACAAGCCACTTTCGAACGGGCATCACTCGATTCATGACCACAGACCCCGACACCCCCAGAAAGGCCCGCTATCACCATGGTGATCTGAGGGCCGAACTGATCGAAGCCACGCGCCGGCTGGTCGAAGACACTGGCCCAGACGGCTTTTCAGTGTCTCAGGCCTGCCGCGTGGCGGGCGTCTCCACCGCGGCGCCCTATCGCCATTTCAAGGATCGGGGCGAAATGCTGCTGGCGGTGATGGCCGACGGCGTAGACCGCCACTATCGGCAGATGGTTGATGCGCTTGAAGGAATCGCGCCGGGCAAGCCTGACCGCATCGTGGCTTTGGGGCTGGTCTATGTGGGGTTCGCACAGGCCGAACCCGGCATCTTCCGGCTGATCTTCGGGCGCAAGGCCGCGGACCCGGACCCGGCGCTTCTGTCCGACAAGGCACGTTGCTATGAGCTTCTGGAAACCGAAGTCGCGTCGGTTCTGGGCTCTGCGGAGGTGGATGAACGCGTCCGCCAGCGCGCGTTCATGTTGTGGACCTTTGTGCATGGGCTGTCGTTTCTGCTGATCGAAGACAAGGTGTCGGTCAGCGAAATGGCGCTGGATACAAAGGCGCTGCTGCAGGATGTCACCGCGCGCATGCTGGCGTGAATTTTTTGTAACGGCGCGCACGCTGCCTTGCCATGGTTCAATAATTCATGAAGTGTTGAATTATGGACAAGACTCAGGCCATTGCCGCCCTCTCCGCACTTAGTCAGCCCACCCGTCTGGACGTTTTTCGCCTTCTGGTGAAAGCCGGCGACGCGGGGATGCTGTCGGGAGAGATCGGCGCCGCGCTGGACGTGCGGCCCAATACCATGTCGGCGAACCTGTCGGTGCTTCTGGGCGCCGGTCTGGTGCGCAACACGCGGCAGGGGCGGTCGATCCGCTATCACGCCGACATGGAGGGGATGCGCAGTCTTCTGGCGTTTCTCATGCAGGATTGCTGCGGCGGACGGCCCGAGCTTTGTCAAAACGTTATGGCAGAAATCACCTGCGCACCCTGAGGAGCCGATCATGGACAGCCAGCTCTACAACGTCTTGTTCCTGTGTACCGGAAATTCCGCCCGTTCGCTGATTGCCGAAGCGGTGATGAACCGCGAAGGCATCGGCAAATTCCGCGGCTATTCCGCCGGATCGACGCCGGCGGGCGCCCCGCATCCCTATACCATCGACCTGCTGCACGGGCTTAATCACGACACGTCGCAACTGCGGTCCAAAAGCTGGGACGAATTTGCCGGCCCGGACGCGCCGCAGATGGATTTCGTGTTCACCGTTTGCGATAACGCGGCGCAAGAGGAATGCCCGTACTGGCCGGGCCAGCCGATGACGGCGCATTGGGGTCTGCCCGATCCCGCGGCAGCCGAAGGGACCGAGGCGGAAAAACGCCTGGCCTTCGCCGACACGTATCGCATGCTGCGCAACCGCATCTCCATTTTTGTGAACCTGCCGCTGCATACGCTGGATGCGTTCGCGCTGCAGAAGCATCTTGACCAGATCGGTGCGGCGGAACCTGCGCTGGAAGAGGACGGATCGCCCGCATGACATATGACATTTCGCGCCGACTGGTGGCCGAGGCGCTTGGCACCGGCCTTCTGGTCTGCACCGTCGTCGGCTCCGGCATCATGGCCGATGCCCTGACCGGCGATGTGGCCCTGGCGTTGCTGGGCAACACAATCCCGACCGGCGCAATCCTTGTGGTCCTGATCACGACGCTGGGGCCCATTTCGGGGGCCCATTTCAATCCCGCGGTGACGCTCGCATTCTGGCTGCGGCGGGCTCTGTCCGGCGGCGATGCGGTCCGCTATATCGCGGCGCAGATTGCGGGCGGCGTTCTGGGCAGCCTGCTGGCGCATGCGATGTTCGACCTGAACATTCTGCAGTTTTCACAGACCGTGCGCAGCGGTCCGGCGCAATGGCTGGCAGAGATTGTGGCGACTTTCGGGCTGGTGGCGACGATCTTCGCCGGGGTGAAGTTCCGCGAAGCCGCGGTGCCGTGGCTGGTGGGGCTCTATATCGCCGCCGCCTACTGGTTCACCGCCTCGACCAGTTTTGCCAATCCAGCAGTGGCCATCGCGCGCGCCTTTTCCGACACGTTTGCAGGCATCCGCCCCGTGGACGTGCCGGCCTTCATCCTGGCCGAACTGGCCGGCGCCGCGCTGGCGCTGGCGGTGATGGGCTGGCTTCTGACCCCGGCGGACCCCGATCCCGTCGATCCTGTAACGGAGTAACGTCATGTCCGTCGTTATCTATCACAACCCGGCCTGCGGAACGTCGCGCAATGTACTGGAAATCATCCGGCTGGCGGGTTACGCGCCCGTGATCGTCGAATATCTGGAAACCGGCTGGACCCGCCCGCAGTTGCAGGGACTGTTCGCAGCAGCGGGTCTGACGGCGCGCAAGGCGCTGCGCACCACAAAATCGCCGGCTGAGGAACTGGGCCTTCTGGACCCGTCTGTCGATGAAGAGGCGCTTCTGGACGCGATGGTTCTGCACCCGGTGCTGGTCAACCGCCCGATCGTTTGCACGCCCATGGGGGTGAAACTGTGCCGCCCGTCCGAGACGGTTCTCGATATCCTGCCCAATTGGCCCGACGGGCCGCTTTACAAGGAAGACGGCGCGCAGATCCTGAACGAAAAGGGCGAGCGCGTTGACTGACACGCCGCAGCTTTCCGAAGACGAATTCCGCGCGCCGGACCGGCAAAGGCTGGCGAACCCGATCCGGTCCAGCCACCCGCCGCGCATCCTGCTGTTGCATGGCTCGCTGCGCACCCGATCCTATAGCCGCCTTCTGAACGAAGAAGCGGCGCGGATCCTGCACAGGCTGGGCGCGGAAACGCGGGTTTTCGACCCGTCTGGTCTGCCGCTGCCCGACGATGCCCCCGCCGAGCATCCGAAAGTCGCCGAGCTGCGCGATCTGGTCACCTGGAGCGAAGGCATGGTGTGGTGTTCACCTGAACGCCACGGGGCGATGACCGGCATTCTGAAGGCGCAGATCGACTGGATCCCGCTGTCATTGGGTGCGGTACGGCCGAGCCAGGGCAAGACCCTGGCCTTGATGCAGGTCTCGGGGGGCTCGCAAAGTTTCAATGCGGTCAACCAGATGCGCGTTCTGGGGCGCTGGATGCGGATGCTGACCATCCCCAATCAGTCGTCGGTCGCCAAGGCGTTTCTGGAATTCGACGATGATGGGCGGATGAAGCCGTCAGCCTACTACGACCGGGTTGTGGACGTGATGGAGGAGCTGGTGAAATTCACCTGGCTCACCCGGGATCTGCAGGACCATCTGGTCGACCGCTACAGCGAACGCAAGGAAAGCGCGGCGGAACTGTCGAAGCGGGTCAATCAGCGGTCGATCTGACGCCCACGGCGCCCCGGTCTTGTGCCCCGCCGTCGCACCCTCAGCGACAGCGGGTTGGCAAATCATTCGTCCCCGGTCAGAGTCTCCGGACATCGGCAGGCCCGTCCGGCGGGCGGCAGCGTAACCTGCCCAGTCAGACCAGCACCGGGGGACCAGAGCGTGCCAAAATCCATTCTGATCGTTGGGGCGGGCCTGTCCGGGGCGGTGATCGGGCGCACTCTGGCCGAAGCCGGACACCGAGTGACCATCTGGGACGCCCGCGATCATCCGGGCGGCAACTGCCACACGGAACGCGACGCCGAAACCGGTGTCATGGTGCATGTCTACGGCCCGCACATCTTTCACACCGACGATGAAGAGGTCTGGTCCTATATCACCGGTTTTGGGCGGTTCATGCCCTATAAGAACCGGGTCAAGACCACGTCGAACGGGCAGGTCTTTTCGCTGCCGGTCAATCTGCACACCATCAACCAGTTCTTCGGCAAGACCCTGCGCCCGGACGAAGCGCGCGCCTTCATCGAAACGCAGGCCGACACGTCGATCACCGACCCGCAGACCTTCGAAGATCAGGCGCTGCGCTTCGTCGGCAGGGATCTGTATGAGGCGTTTTTCAAGGGCTACACGATCAAGCAATGGGGCTGTTCACCGACCGATCTGCCCGCGTCGATCCTGAAGCGCCTGCCGGTGCGGTTCAACTATGACGACAACTATTTCTTCCACAAATTCCAAGGGATGCCCGAAGACGGCTATACCGCGATCATCGAACGGATTCTGGATCATCCGGGCATCACGCTGCGCCTGAAGACCCGATTTGACGGGTCTCAGCGGGGCGACGCGGATCATCTGTTCTACTCCGGTCCGCTCGACGGGTATTACGGATACGATCTGGGGCGGCTGGGCTACCGGACGCTGGATTTCGACCGCTTCACCTATGACGGCGACTATCAGGGTTGCGCGGTGATGAATTACGGCGAAGAAGCGGTTCCCTATACCCGGATCACCGAACACAAGCATTTCTCGCCCTGGGAAACCCACGAAAAATCTGTGTGTTATCGCGAATATTCCCGCGCCTGCGGCGCGGACGACATCCCCTATTACCCGATCCGGATGGTGGAGGAAAAAGCGCTGCTGGCCGAATATGCAGACCGGGCGGCAGCCGAAACCGGCGTAACCTTCGTGGGGCGGCTGGGCACCTACCGGTATCTGGATATGGACGTGACCATCCGCGAGGCGCTGGATACCGCGCGCCTGTTTCTGAGCGTGGAAGCCGACGGCGGCAGCATGCCGGCCTTCGTCTACCCGCCCCTGTGACGGGCTAGCGGCGCAGCAGCCCGCCGATCCAGCGGCGCAGCCCGCCTGCCGGAGCCCAGGGCGTGCCGCGCAACGCCTCGGCGCGCAGATCGGCGAATGCAGCGGTCTGATCCGAGAGGGCGAGGATCGCGGGATGCGTGGCCTCTTCGATCAGCGCCTCCGGCGGCAGGGGCAGGTCCCCGCGCATCTTGTCGTAAAGCGCCTCGGGCGCGTTCCAGCGCAGGGGCAGGACCTGCGCCTCTGCGCCCAGCACAAGATTGAACAGATCCGCGCCGGGACGGGTGATGACATCGCGGCTTTGTCCATAATGATGCATGATTGCGCGGATCATCGCCGCGGCGTCCATCGTACCGGGGCGAACCACCGCAACACCCGGGTCGAGGTATCTCCGATCCGGCGCCATATGCAGCCGCCGCCCATGGCCGACCCCGCCCAGATCGGGACAGGCGGCCACATTGGCAGGCTCGGCGAGGCGCAGCAGCGATGCGGGATCCTGAACCGCCACCCGCCCGGGCCCAAGGCAGAGCACCGGGCCGGATCCTGCAGGACATGCCAGCGCGGCCAGCAAGGGCAAGGCGTCGGGATCGTTCAGCAGATCGCCGGGCAGCGCGGCGCGCAGATCCGTTGGCAGATCGAAAGGCCGCGCGGTCAGTCCCAGCGTACGGGTCCACGCATCGAATGCCGCGTCGGTTCCCAGTGTCCACAGATCCAGCGTCCCCGGATCGCGATGGCGCAGCACCGACGCCAGCGTCGCGGCGCCCTGCCCGGGATTGTCCGGGGGTGTGGCCAGCAGCAGCCTCAGCGGCGCGGCATCTGCGGCGGGCCGCGCCTTCGCCAGTTCCTGCGTCGCGCGCCGGGAGATCTCGGCGCCGTCCAGGTCGAGCTGCGGCGGCAATCCCTTGGCCAGCGGCAGATAACCCACCCGCGCGCCCAACGTGTCCGCCGCATGCCGCGCATAGACGTTCAGCAGGCGTTCAGACAGAAACCCCCAGACCCGGCGCTGATAGGCATCGTAATCCTCGCGGCCGCCCTGGGCGTCGAGCTGTTCCAGAATGTCGAACAGCCATGCGCAATACCGCTGAAAATGCGGCGCCGTCATGATCATTAGATTGCCATAGCTCAGGGTGGTCGCGGTCATGACCTGCTGGAAGGCGGGCAGGTATTCGGGATGATCGCGGGCGATGACCGCTTCGGCGGCGTCCAGATCGCGGGCATGGTGATCGCGCGCATACATTTGCCGGTTGGTCTGTATCATTCCCGGGACCCCGGTGGGGTGCACGTCGCGCGGTTCCAGCAGGATGATGTCGGCGCGGGCGCAGGCCGCGCGGATCGCCGCGTCGTTCCAGCCGAACCGGCGATGCGCCTTTGCGTCGGCAGTTTCGAAGTTGCGGCTGCGCGAGTCCGCGCCGGGACGGAAATTGAACAGCCGTCGGTAATGCATCAGGCCGTACTGCTGGGCGCTCACGTTCTTCCACATCCAGTAAAGCGCCGTCAGTTCGCACCATTGCGCATTCCGGGCAGAGATGTTGGGCCCGGTATCGTCGCCGATCATCCCCGGCAGTGGCGCAGCGGCACCAGCGCGGCCCACATGGACCGGGCGCAGCAGGTCGGTTTCGATGCGCTCGGCTTCCTTGTGATAACAGACCGCCAGAAAGATCTCTTGTTCCATGACTTGCCTTTCTGTGCCGCGCTTCTTCCGACCTGCGCCGGTTTGGTCGTTCCGGTCAAGCGGTCGGGTCAGCGCAGGGGGATACCTGTGGCGGCCCGCCGTGCTCCCTGTTCCGGCCAGTGCGCGCGCGTGCGCACCTGCCCGTCGCGGCGCACGGCGGTGAACCGGCCGAGGTCGATTTCGGCGCAGGTCCAGCCGGGGGTGTCATAGGGGCCTAGGGCAATCACCCCGTTATCGGGCAGTCCGGTATCGGGCGGCGCGAAAACCCCCGCGGCGCCGTGATTGATATCCACCGCCGGGCACCAGGGGGCGGCGCCCACGAGCGGCGCCTGCACCACGGGGCACTGGCACTCCAGCGCCCGAGCCTGCGCGCCGATCCGGACCCGGTGATAGCCCGCATGGGTGTCCGTGGCGCTTGGCACCAGCAGAAGGTCGGCGCCGCCCTCTACCGCGGCGCGGGCCAGCAGGGGAAATTCGCTGTCGTAGCAGACGAGGATCGCGATCCGTCCCAATGCGGTGTCGAAGACGGTCAGGCCCGTCCCGGGGCCGATGATCCAGGGTGCGCGCTCATAGGGGGTGGGGATCAGCTTGTCCTGCGCGCCGATGGCGCCGCTGGGGGCGATCAGATGGGCGCGATTGACCACCTCTCCGCCGTCCAGGTGAAGCGGGGTGGTGCCGGTGCAGATATGGACCTGATGGGTTTGCGCCAGCGACCTGAACTGCTCCAGCGCCCGGGGCAGATGGCGGCTCGCCGCGGCCACGCAACCGCGCAGGTCGCCTGATGCCTCGGGCCCGTCCAGCGCGGACAATTCAAGCCCCGAATATTCCGGGAAGACCAGCAGGTTGGCCCCCTGCCCGGCGGCGTCCGCGACCCATTGCGCGCGCTTTTCGGCCAGCGCGGTCCAGTCCGAAAATGCGGACAGCGGATAAGCGGCGGCGGCGATCTTCATCACAGGGTACGGGCCCAGAATTGCATCGGTTTGGCGGTCTCGGTCTCCTCGCCTACGTCCTTCCAGTTGAAGCTGGCGGTGACGCCCTCAAGCGGTGCGTAGCCCCGGGCGCGCCAGAACGGCTCCAGCGCGCGGGCACCCGCGGGGCGCAGCGGGTGATCGGCGGGCCGGATCACGGCGCAGAAGCAAGCGTGGCGGAAGCGTTGGGCGCGCGCGGCGTCTTCGCGCCGGTCGAAAAAGGCGTGTCCGATCCCGTGCCCCCGATAGTCGGGCAGCAGGACGGATTCCCCGAAATAGAAAAAGGCCGCCGGTTCGTGGCCAGCCGCGCGCAAGGGGGCGGCGAAGGCTTCGTCATGCTCGGCCATCGGGGCCGCCGTGGCGGCGCCCACCAACCGCCCGTCCGCGCGCGCCCCGATGACCACCGCGCCGGGGCTTTCGGCATAGGCGCGGACATAGCCTTCTTCATAGGCCATGTCGCCGTCATAGAGATACGGCCAGTCGCGAAAGACCGCGATGCGCAGGCGGGCCAGATCGGGCAAGGCGGCGGTTAATGCCGCGCCGGACAGGGTTTCGATGGTGACGGTCATCGGAGCTCCGTTGCTGCCATGCGGGTATAGTTCTGTTTCGGGCAAGAGGCGATGCAGGGCAAGTCCCGAGCAGACGTTGCCGGGCCGGCGGAGCGGGTTGGGCCGGCGCCGAAGGCGGGTCGCAGCCGTGATCCCGGCGCAAACGTACCAGCGGAAACCCGCCGATTTGATTCGTTCTGGAACCCCATTGCCGCCTTGGGTTGCACGCCGCGCGGCGGCCGTATTGCGCATTCTGGTTGAATACCTGACTTCGTCTAAAATTTTTGCAGTTGACAAACCGGACCCGGAAAGATTCTCGCGATGACCCGCTTGTTCGCCCGGCCCGCCGGATGGGTTCATTTTTCGAATATTTGATAATGCCTTAGCGGCGTGCGCCGCATCTGGGGCGGAAAAAGAATTAAGAATTCGTTGACAGGTCCAAGGTCCCTGCTTTTACCCTAGGGTAATTAGACCAACGGGAGAGCCATCTTTTTCGCATTTTTATTGCGCGTTCATTGGACGCGTTTGTGTTTTTGTGTCTGCGGCCCGATTGATCAACCATTGGTTGAATTTTTGACGGTCAGTGCGGCGAAGCCGTGTGGCTGGCGCAGAATGCTCACCTCGCAAGTGTAGGAATGCGGAACGGACAGCACTCGCCACCCGGGAGAGTGATATCGTGAACACGCCGCTTACATCCGAAGAGATTGTCAACAGCTTTGTCGTCGGCGATCAGAACAGATCCGCAATCGCCACGCTGACAAGCGGCGACTATGTCATCGTCTGGACCAGTGCCGGGCAGGACGGCGATCAGGATGCCATCGTCGGACAGCGTTTTTCGGCCCAGGGCGAACGTCTGGGGGTCGAGTTCATCGTGAACGAACTGCAGGTCGGGGATCAGCAGCTTCCCGCGATCGCGGCGACGGATGATGGCGGCTTCGTGGTCGTATGGGAAAGCGGCGACAGCAGCAGTCTTGGCGTCAAGGGGCGCCAGTTCGATGCGGCGGGCGATCCCGCTGGCGGTGAATTCCAGGTCAATGTCGAAGAAGCCGGGACCCAGAACTCGCCGACCGTGACTGGCATTCCGGGCGGCGGCTTTGCAGTGGCCTGGTACAGCCAGTTTGTCGGCGGTGCGGTGCTCGACAACGTGATGATGCGCGTTTTCGACGGGGCGGGCGCGCCGCAGACGGGCGATGTCACGGTCAATGTCACCGGCGCGGCATCGTCATCGTCCGAATACGAACCCGCGCTGGCCCGGATCGAACCCAGCGGCGGGGCCAACGGGCTGGCAGCCGGCGGCTTTGTTGCGGCTTACCGGGCGGCGGATGGCAGCGGATCCGGGATCGCCCTGCGCATTTTCGACCCCACGGGCACGCCCATCGGCTCTGAGGTCTTTGCCAATACCACGACCGTCGGCACGCAATACGATGCGGCGGTGACCGGCCTGACGGGCGGCCGCTTCGTGGTGACCTGGACCGGACCCGATGGGTCGTCGGACGGGATCTTCGCGCAAGTCTTCGAAGGCGACGGCACGCCGGTCGGTTCGGAATTCCAGGTCAACGTGCAGACGTCGTCGATCCAGTTTGAATCGGACGTCGTTGCAACATCGGATGGCGGCTTCGCGGTGGTCTGGACCGCCTTGACCTCGGGCGGCTCCGGCGATGGAAACGGCTATGGGATCATCTCACGCCGGTTTGATCAGGATGGCACCGCGTTGACCGGCGAAACCATCGTGAACGAACAGATCGCCCAGCATCAGACCCAGCCCGCCGCGGCACCGCTGGCCAACGGCGATTTCGTCGTCAGCTGGACGTCGGGGTCGCAAGGGGCGTCCGGGGATGGCAGCGCCGACGCGGTTGTGCAGCGGCTGATGGGCGATCCGCTTGGGTTCATGCCAAGTTCGGCCTCGCCGATCGTGAACGCCGTGTCCGCGACCCGCACCTTCGCGGAATCCGTCGTCAATGGCGCGCCGCAACGGATCGACGCCGATGGCGCCGCCGCGGTGTCGGACGCGGATTCGTCCGATTTCAATGGCGGTCGCCTGACCGTCGGGGTGATCGCACAATCCGTTCCGGACGATGAATTTCTTCTGCAGGACAACCGGGGGCAGGACCTTCTCGGGCTCGACACCTCGGGCGTTGTCAGCGTCAACGCCGGCACCGGAGCCGTCAGCGTTTCCGGCATCCAGGTCGGGACCATCAGTTCGGACGGTGCCGATGGCCGCAATCTGGTCATCGACCTGAACGCCAATGCCGATGCGACGGCGGTCGAAGTTCTGGTCGAGAATCTGACCTATCAGAACCTGTCCGACGACCCGCGCCCGGTGACGCGCGTGGCCATCCAGCTGGAAGACGGCGACGGGGGCAGCGCCGCGCCGGCGCTGGTCGACATCACGATCATCGAGGATCTGGACCGCGACGGACCGTTGGGCAGCGAAACCCGGGTCAATTCGGTGACGGCGGATTTCCAGAACGCGCCGGCCGCCGCTGGGCTTCTGGATGGCGGCTATATCGCCGTCTGGCAGTCGCGCAATCAGGATAATCCCGGCGACAACAACTATGGCGTCTTCGCGCAGCGCTACGATGCCAATGGGGTCGCGTCGGGCGCGGAATTCCAGGTCAATTCCACAATCGTATCTTCGCAGGCTTCGCCGTCGGTGGCGGGGCTGGAGGATGGCGGCTGGGTGGTCGTCTGGGAAGATGCGTCGGACGGCAGCATCCGTCTGGACCGCTATGACGCGGCCGGGACACGGACCGTGACAGAGCTTCAGGTCGAAACCAATTCATCCTCGACCCAAGGCAATCCGGTCGTGACCGCTTTGGTCGGCGGCGGCTATGTGGTGACCTGGCATTCGTTCGGCGCGTCCGGGGATGGCAATTCCTATGGCGTCAAAGCGCAGCTTTATAACGCGCTCGGGGCCACGGTCGGCGGAGAGATCCTGGTCAACCAGCAGACCGTCGGGACGCAGTATTACCCTGCTGTGTCCGCGCTGAATGCCGGACGGTTCGTGGTCGTCTGGGAAGAAAGCGATGTGGCGAATGGCGATGGGTCCGGGTCGTCTGTCGCGGCGCGGATCTTCGACGCGGCGGGCGTCGCGGAGGGCAACGAGTTCCGGGTGAACACCACGGTCGCCAACGCGCAGAACAACCAGCAGGTGGCGACGCTGAGCAATGGCGATTTCATCGTCGCGTGGCGGTCCGAGGCGCAGGATCTGAGCTCCGGCGGGATCTATTACCGGCGCTTCGATGCGACCGGCGCGGCCCTGGGGACCGAAGTGCGCGTCAACGAAACCACTCCTGGCAATCAGACCGTGCCGGATCTGATCGCGCTCGACAATGGCGGGTTCGTCATTTCCTGGGTCGACACGAGCACCCCGGCCCCGGGCAGCGGATCGGATGTCTTTGCACAGGTCTTCGACGCGGATGGCACGCGGCTCGACAGCGAAATCCGGGTCAACACCGAAGTATCGTCGACGCAGGATCAGGTGGCCATGGCGCCGCTGCCGAACGGCAATTATGTGGTGCTGTGGACATCGGCCAATTCCGCCCCCGCCGGTGACGGAAGCAGCGACGGCGTGTTCCAGCAGATCTTCGGCGATCCGTCCGAAATCTCCAGTTCTGCCGCGCCGGTCATCAGCGGGCTGCCGGGGTCGGTCAGCTTCACCGAAGACGCGGCCACGGCGGGTGCGTTGCTGCTGGCCAGCGGCGCGGTGTTGATCACCGACGCGGATTCAGCCGATTTCGATGGCGGGCAGTTCATGCTGACGCGGGTCGTCGCGGACCCCAATGCCGACGATTACAACGCGCCGGACGATAACACCCAGGACAACGTTCAGGTCGTCGCCGCCGGCCCGGTGACGCTGAGCAATGGCGGGACGCGGGTCAATGTGAATGGGGTCGCGGTTGCCGATATCACATCCGACGGGCAGATGGGGGCGCCGCTGGTGCTGAGCTTCCTGCCGGGCGCGACCGTCGCCCGGGTCCAGGATGTGCTGAGCGCGATCACCTATCAGAACCCCTCCGACGATGCCGCCGGTCAGCGCACCTATCAGCTGACGCTGCGCGACGGCGATGGCGGGCAGAATGTGAATACCGTTCTGGATGTGACCGTGACCGGGGTCGACGAGCTCGGGGTGCCGGAAGCGGCCGGCACCGAGACCCGGGTCAATTCCTTCACCAGCGGCAACCAGAACGGCGCGGATCTGGCGGTGCTGAACGATGGGGGCTGGGTTTCGGTCTGGGTCTCTGCGACACAGGACAATGACGCAAGCCCGGGGATCTATCTGCAGCGCTATGCCGCCGACGGAAGCCGCGCAAGCGGCGAAATTCGGGTCAACACCACCGAAGGCAACACGCAGACCCTGCCGGCGGTCACGGCCTTGGGGAATGGCGGTTGGGTCGTCGCGTGGTCCGGCGACGGGGTGGGAGACGCCAATGGCGTGTTTACCCAGCGTTTCGACGCCACCGGCGCACCGGTCGGTAGCGAAACCCTCGTCAATGGCGCGACGAATTTCAACCAGGACGACCCTGCCGTCGCCAGCCTGAACACCGGCGGCTATGTGGTCAGCTGGACGTCGAACGGCCAGGACGGCAGCGGTCAGGGCGTCTTCTTCACGGTCTTTGACGTCAATGGCGTGGCCCAGACAGGTGAGATTCAGGCCAATACCGAGTTTCTCAGCACGCAATACACCTCGGATGTGGCGGCGCTGGTCGATGGGCGTATCGTGGTCACCTGGGCCTCGCAAACTTCCGGCAGCGCCGGGGATGGCAGCGGCTATGGCGTCTTCGCCCGGATTTTCAATCCCGACGGCACGCAATCCGTGGCCGAATTCGGGGTCAATTCCACCACGACGGGCAACCAGCTCACTCCTTCGGTCGGTGCGACAGCCGATGGCGGGTTCGTCATCGCCTGGGAAGATCAGGGCGGGCAGGACGGATCGGGATCCGGTGTGGTGGCGCAGCGCTTCGATGCAGCCGCGGTCGCGCAGGACGGAGAATTCGTTGTCAACGATCAGCGTAGCAGCAGCCAGGACAGCCCCGATGTGGTCGGCCTGTCCGACGGCCGGTTCCTGATCACCTATACCGACCGCTTCGGCGGTGTGGATGGCAGCGGCGGGGCAGTTCTGGGCCAGCTTTTCACTGCGACCGGCCAGCGGATCGACGGGTCGTTCATCATCAACTCCCAGACCTCGGGCAGTCAGACCGAGGTGCGCGCCGCGGCCCTGGCCAATGGCGCCTTCGTCGCCAACTGGCAGTCGCAAACCTCGGGCAGTGCCGGGGATGGCAGCGGCGACGGCGTTTTCCAGCAGATCTTTGGCGATCCGGCGAATTTCAACCTCTCCGGTGCGCCGGTTGTGGTGGGTCTGTCGCAAACGGTGGATATCGCGGAAAGCGCGGCCAATGCCGGGCTGGTGCGTCTGGACCTGAACAAGACCGTGGCGCATGGCGATCTGGATTCGGCGGATTTCGACACCGGCATCCTGCGTCTGGCGGTAGATTCCAGTCCGTACCTGCTGTCACAGTTGGGCCCTGACGGAACCGCACAGGATCAGCTTGGGCTTCTGTCCGGCGATGTCGGGAACGGCGACGTACAGATCAGCGGCACGGGCGTCGGGGCCACCGTGTCCGTCGATGGCACCGCCGTGGGCACGATCATCGCGGATGGCGTCAACGGCGCGGACTTCGCGGTGCAGTTCAACGCGCAATCCTCGGTCGAAGCGATCGAGGCGATCCTCGGCAATCTGGCCTATGGCAACGACTCCGACGGCCCGTCCCCCTCGCGGCGGCTGAAGCTGGATCTGAGCGATGGCGACGGGCAATCGGCAGAAAGCCGGTTCGTGACCGTTAATGTGCTGGAAGACATCGACAGCACGCTTGTCGGCGGCGCCGAGCGGCGCGCCAATGCCCATACGGACAACGAACAGACCAACCCCGATGTGGTGGAACTGACCGGCGGCGGTTTTGTGGCCATCTGGGAAAGCCGCTATCAGGATAATCGTGTCAACGAAACCGCGGCAGGCATCTTCGGGCAGCTTTACGACGCCAATCAGATGCCGGTTGGGCCGGAATTCCGCGTTAACACGGTGCTTGGAAGCGATCAGAGCGCGCCCCAGGTCGCGGCGACCGACGATGGCGGTTTCGTCGTCGTTTACGAAGATTGGAGCGGCGCTGATGGTTCGGGCGTCGGTGTTCTAGGTCAGCGTTTCAACGCGGATGGATCGCTGAACGGGACCGAATTCGTGGTCAATCTGACCACATCCAGCACCCAGTACCAGCCCTCCGTCGCGGCCTTGGCCGGCGGAGGCTTCGTGGTGTCCTATTCCACGATTGGCGTCGATGGATCGGGCTATGGAATCGTCACCCGCAGCTTCGATGCCGCAGGTGTCGGCGCGCTGGCCGAAGTTCAGGTGAATGTCGCGAACACGTCCGGAAACCAGCTGGTTTCGCAGGTTGCTGCGCTGGTCCAGGGGACCGGACCGACGCCGGGGGCCTCCGCAGGCCATGTGGTGGTTTTCGAAGCGCCCACGAGCGGCGGTCATGGAGATGGCAGCGGCAGCGGCATCTTCGCCCGGGTCTTCGATGCCGGCGGCGCGGCGATTGGCGCCGACTTCCTGGTCAACACCGTCACCGCCGGATCCCAATACGAACCGCATGTGGCGGCATTGACCGGCGGCGGCTTCGTGGTCGCCTGGACCGATCCGTCACTGGATGGAAATTCCACGGGCATCTTTGCACAGCGCTATGACAATAGCGGCGTGGCCCAGGGCACGGCGTTCCGGGTCAATACGACAACCATAAGCACGCAGATCGAACCGGAGGTCACGGCCCTGGCCGACGGCGGCTTCGCCATCGGCTGGACAGATTACAGCGGTCAGGACGGATCGGGCGCCGGCGTGTTCCTGCAGCGCTATGACGCCGCGGGGCTGCGGATCGACGGCGAAACCCGCGTGAATGTCGAGTTCAGCTCGACCCAGGATCAGCTTGCGCTCGGCGCTCTGGGCAGCGGCCTGATCGCCGCCTGGCGGTCGGTGACGTCGGCTTCCGCCGGCGACGGCAGCGGTTCGGGGATCTTCCTGCGCAGCTTCGAAAGCGCGCCGCCCGCAGACACCGCCCCGGATCTTTCGAGCTTCGACAGAACCGTCACGCTCTTTGCCAATGACATCACCACCGCGCCCGTGGTGCTTGACGACGATGTGGTCTTTTCCGATCCGGACAGTGCCACCTTCAATGGCGGGGTGATTTCGGTCTATTATACCACGCCCAATTCGGCCTTCGATCAACTGACGCTCGACACCTCAGGCGCGGTCAGTATCACGAACGGGAATGAAGTTCGCGTCGGCGGGGTGCAGATCGGCACCATCGACGCCACCGATGACGGCGCCAACGGTGCCGGGCTGACCATTGCGCTGAACGGCGCCTCGGACGCCCCCGGGGTTGAAGCAGTGCTGGAAGCGCTGGCCTTTTCATCCACGGACCTGGCTGCAAATCTGCCCGGGACATCGCGCGGCATCGGGTTCCTGGTGACCGACGGCACCGGCGGGCAGACGGAGCCGGATTCCGTTCTGGTCACCATCCAGTCCGGCAGCTTCAGCGGCACCGGCACCGGCCTGTCCGATTTCGGCAACATTGAAAACGGTCAGCAGCCGCAATTCGACCCAGTGTCGGAATCCGCCCTGATCGCGGCGCCGCTGGTGCTGGATCGCGATGTCGATCTGGACGATTTCGCGGGCGTCGGCTTCGCCAACGGCCAGCTTCGCATCGACGAGGTTTATTCCGGTATCGCCGCGATACAGCTGTCGGTCGAAGACCAGGGCAGCGGCACCGGCCAGATCGGATTTGACAGCCTGACCGGGACCGTCAGTTTCGAAGGCACGGCCATCGGCACGGTGAACGCAAGCTTCAATGGTTTGTCGTCCAGCACGCTGCAGATCGACTTCAATGGCTCGGCGACCGCCGCAGCGGTCGAAGCCCTGATCGAAGCCTTGACGCTGAAGCTGAGCGGCAGCGTCAACACCGCCCAGCTTGCCTTCGACGTATCGGTCACCAACCAGAATGGCGTCACCAACACTTTCCCACGCGCAGTGCTGCCGGTCGAACGCGACAGCGTGGTGACGCTGCCGGGCGACGACACGCAGGTGAATACCTATACCCAGTCGACGCAGAACGCCCCGCGCACCGCGGCACTGTCGGACGGCGGATATATGGTGGTCTGGCAATCGGCGGGGCAGGACAATCCTGCCTCGAGCAACCGTGGGATCTTTGCGCAGCGCTATGACGCGCAGGGGCATGAAGTCGGCGTGGAATTCCAGGTCAACGACCAGCCACTGGGCGACCAGTACCAACCGCGCGTGACCGGTCTGCCGAACGGCAATTATGTGGTGTTGTGGAGCGATTCCTCGGGGCGCGACGGCAGCGGCACCGGCGTCTACGGCCAGATCCTGCAGAATGACGGCACCCGCGTCGGCGGCGCGTTCCTGGTCAATGAGGAAATAAACTCCATCCAGGATTCGGCCCAGGCCGTGGCGCTGGATGCAGGCCGGTTCATGACCATCTGGCGCAGCCAGACCTCAGGGACCGCCGGGGATGGCAGCGGACTTGGGATTTTCGGCCGGGTCTTCGATGCGACCGGTACCCCGGAAGGGTCAGAATTCCAGATCAATACGACGACCGTCTCCACCCAGCAGCGCCCGCGCGCGGTGACGCTGGCCGATGGCGACGTGATGGTGGTGTGGGAAGACCACAGCGGTGCCGACGGCAGCAGCGTCGGCTCTTTCGCCCAGCGGATCGACGATACCGGCACCCTGGTCGATTTCGACGGATCGGCGCTGGCGCCGGGCGGGTCCGGAGAAACCCAGCTGAACACCACCACGCTGAACAGCCAGGATCGCCCGGACATTGCGGCCCTGGGCGCGTCGGGCACCTTGCCCAGCGGCGGTTTTGTGGCTGTCTGGGAAAGCGATGACGGCCATGGCGACGGGATCTGGGCGCAGATCTACGACATCAACGGTGTGCCCCAGGGCGGCGAGTTCCTGGTCAATGTGCAGCAGCAATTTACCCAGAGCGATCCGGTCGTTGTCGGGCGCGCCAATGGCGGTTTCACCGTCGCCTGGAGCGATGATAATGGCACCGACGGGTCCGGCTATGGGGTCATTGCGCAATCCTTCTTCGCCGATGGCAGCACGGATGGGCCGTCTTTCGTGGTCAACGCGCGCACGTCGTCCACCCAGTACCAGCCGGAACTGACCGAATTGCTGAACGGCACCTTGGTGTCGGTCTGGACGTCGACGACATCGGGAACGGCCGGCGACGGCAGTGTCGAAGGCGTGTTCCAGCGGTTGTTCGATGCGCCGCCCCTGCCCGCCGGTGCCATGTCGCCGGCGCTGGAAGGGCTTGCCAGCGCCGTGACCTTCGCGGAATCCGATGTGAATGCGGGTCTGCAACTGCTGGATCAGGATGGCGCGCTGTCGTTGGCGGACATGGATTCCGCCAATTTCGACACCGGGGTGCTGGTCGTGGCACGGGTCGTTGGCGCGGCGTCGGTGTACCAGCAGCAGATCGGCGGAACGCTGGGTCTGAGCCAGGACCAGTTGGGCATCGTCGCCGGGAACGGGGTGTCGGTCGCCGGATCGACCGTATCGGTGAACGCGGTCGCGATCGGCACCATCGATGCCGTGCGCGATGGCGTTGACGGCGCCGATCTGGCGATCACCTTCAACGCCAATGCGACCCCCGAACGGGTCGAGGCGGTGCTGGCGCAGCTTGGCTATGCCAACACGTCGGACGGGCCGGCGCAGACGCGGCTCTATGCGCTCAACCTGTCCGACGGGGATGGCGGATCGACCGGCAACCAGCTTATCCAGGTGGATGTCACCGAAGAGCAGGACCGCACGGCTCTTGCCGTGGGCTCCGAAGAGCAGGTGAACAGCTTCACCGCCAACACCCAGCAGGACGCCTCCATGGCCGCGCTTTACGATACGGGCGGGGTTCAGGTGGGCTATGTCACGGTCTGGAGCAGTTACGGCCAGGACCGGGTGCAGGACCCCGACTATGGCGTGTTCGGCCAGATCTTCGACCTGAACGGCGATCCAGTGGGCGGAGAGTTCATGGTCACCCTGCATACCGAGTTCAGCCAGAGCGACCCGTCGGTCGTGGGCTTGCCGACCGGCGGTTTTGCGGTCAGCTGGACCGATAACAGCGGGGCCAACCCGGCCGGTGTCGCCGACAGCGAATTCTCGACCGGCACCTATGGACGGGTGTTCGACGTGACCGGCACGCCGCTGGGCGGGGATTTCCTGATCAACGACGTGACGGCCTCGACACAGCGCGAGACCGATCTGGCCGCGCGCGCCAATGGCAACATCCTCGCGGTCTTCACCGATGACGGCAGCCGCGATGGCAGCGGATCCGGGGTCTTCCTGCGCGAATTCTCCTCGACCGGCGTGCCGCAGGGGGCGGCTGTCCAGGTCAACACCGAATTCAGCTCTACCCAAAGCGATGCAAAGATCACCGTGCTCGCCAACGGGACATCCGTGGTCACCTGGACTTCCACCACGTCGTCCACCGCGGGCGACGGGTCGGGGAACGGTGTCTTCGCACGGATCTTCGACGTCAACGGCGCGCCGGTCGGCGGCGAGTTTCTGGTCAACACGATCACCAATTCCAATCAGGATGCGCCGGAGATCGCCGCGCTGACCGATGGCGGGTTCGTGATCACCTGGGATGACGACAGCGGCGTCGATGGCAGCAGTGCTGCCGTGATGATGCAGCGCTACGACAGCACCGGCGCGCCGGTGGGCACATCGGTTCTGGTCAACCAGTATGTGAACGGGGGTCAGTTCGCACCGGCCGTCACGGCGCTGGACACTGGCGGCTGGGTGATCACCTGGCAGAACGACAACAGCGCGGATGGCAGCGGTAACGGCGTCTTTGCCCAAGTCTTCGCGGCCGATGGCAGCTTTGTGGATGGCGAGTTCCAGGTGAACACCGAATTCTCGTCGACCCAGGGCGAACCGCGCATCGTCAGCCTGCCCAATGGCGGCTATGTGATCACCTGGACCTCGGCCACATCGGGAAGCGCCGGCGATGGCAGCCAGAACGGGGTATTCCAGCAGGTCTTCGGCGACAGCGGTGTGGTGGCCGATTCCGCGGCACCGGTGGTCAACGGGCTGACCGACGTCACCTTTGACGAAGCCGCCGTGAATGCGGGCGGTCAGCTTCTGGCCCCCAGTGTGAATCTCAGCGATGCGGACAGCGCCGATTTCAACGGCGGCGTGCTCGGCGTCACGGTGCTGAAAAACGCCACGGTCCAGCCGCAATTCCCCGATCCCGACGGGACGACGCAGGACCAGCTGGGGCTCGACCAGTCCGGGCCGGTGACGGTCGTCGGGACTGCGGTCAGCGTGGGCGGCACCCAGGTCGGTACGATGGTATCGGATGGCGTGGACGGGGCCGAATTGCGCATCGCGCTGAACGCCAATGCCGATGTGGCGGCGGTCCGGGCGCTGCTGCAGGCGCTGAGCTATGCCAACACGTCGAACGATCCGGAAACCGCGCGGCTGGTGTCGGTGCAGTTGACCGACGGCGACGGCGGCACGTTCCGCCAGAATGTGGCCATCACCCTGACCCCGGAAACGGACGGAGCGGTTCCGGTCGGGTCCGAGGTGCTGACCAACAGCTTCACCACCAATGACCAGTCCGACAGCCATGTGGCAGCGCTGGCCAATGGCGGATATGTGATCGTTTGGACATCGCGGGATCAGGACGCCACCGGTGACGGCAATACCGGGGTCTTTGCGCAGATTTACGACGGATCCGGGACGCCCGTCGGGGGCGAGCTTCTGATCAACCAGACCGTCCAGGGCGGACAGAGCAACGCACAGGTCGTGGGCCTCGCCACGGGCGGGTTCGTCGTGGCGTGGGAAGATTCCGCCCCGGGTGGCACCTTCCTGCGCAGCTTTGACGGCAATGGCCAGCCTGTTGGCGGCGAGGTCGAATTCGACAGCCCCCTGATCGGAAACTCGTTCCGGCCCGCATTGGCGGCCATCGACGACCCGGTGAATGGCGGGTTCTATCTGGTCGAAGACGGGCAGATGGCGTCGACGCCTTTCACCAACCAGATCGTGGTGCAGCGGTTCAACGATGCGGGCGGCACCGTCGGCGGGACGATGGAAATCGCGCCGGCGGGCTCCAGCTACAATTATGGCGCCGATGTGGCCGTTCAGGCCAACGGCACGTTCATGGTGGTCTTCATTGCGCGCAATCTGGACAATCCGGGCGACAATGACGACGGGGTGTTTCTGCAGCGCTATGCCTCTGACGGGTCGGCCATCGGTGCGCCGATCCAGGTCAACACTGTGTCCCGGTTCAGCCAGACCGCGCCGCGCATTGCCGCGACCGAAGACGGCGGCTATGTGGTGGTCTATCAAAGCGATCTGCGCGACGATTTCAGCCACAGCAATTCGCCGGGCGTCTATGGACAGCGCTTCGATGGCGCAGGCGTCAAGGTCGGGCCTGAATTCCTGATCAACGAAACCGTGGACGGACCCCAGTATCAGCCCGATGTCGCGGCCACTGTCGGCGGCGGGTTCGCGGTAACTTTCGAGGACGCCAACGCAACCGATGGCAGCGGTTATGGCGTGTACCTGCAGCAATACGATGCGAATGGAAACCGGATCGACGGCGCGCTGCAGGTCAATGAAGAGGTGCAGAGCACCCAATACGAACCTGCGATCGCCGCCCTGCCCAACGGAAACTTCGTCGTGTCGTTCTCGTCCTTCAACAGCCCGCCTGCGGGGGACGGAGACGCCTATGGTGTGTTCCATCGCCTGCTGGGCGATCCGGCGGATTTCTCGGTCGGGGGTGAGCCGGTTCTGGACGGCATCAACGACCAGGTCACCTATGACGAAAACGATCTGAACGGGGTGCCGCAACTGATCGACGCGGACGGCGCCGCGGCGGTTTCCGATCCGGATTCGGCGGATTTCAATGGCGGGTCGATCCTGGTGTCGAACGTCATCGCCTCGGCCCCGCTGATCGATCAGATCAATCCGCCCGACGATCTTACCCAGGATCAGCTGGGTCTGCGCCAAGGTCCGCGCATTTCAATCTCCGGCGGCACTGCAGTGTCGGTGGATGGCACCCAGGTCGCGACCATCGTGCAGAACGGTCAGTCCGGCGCGCCCTTCGAATTGCTGCTGAACGGCAATGCCGATGCCGCAATCGTCGAGCTTCTGGTCGAAAACCTGACCTATCGCAACACCTCCGACGATCCGTTGCCGATCCGTCCCTTGCGGATCCAGATCACCGATGGCGATGGTGGCAGCTCGGATCCGGTGCTGGTGACCGTCAACATCACCCCGACACCCGATGCGGCGGTGCCGGTGGGGGGCGAGCGGGTCGTCAATACGACGAACTCAGGGTCCGAGGACGACCCGGCGGTGGCGTCTCTGCCCGGTACGGGGGGCGATTTCGTCGTCGTCTTCGAAAGCAGCGACGCCTCGGGCATCGGCATCCGGGCACAGCGCTTCGATGTGCTGGGCAACCCGGTGGCCCGCGACGGCACCGGTCTTGCCAACGGCGTCACGGATGAATTCCAGGTCAACGTCACTTCCACCACCGGCAACCAAACCGATCCGAAGATCGCAGCGTTTTCGGATGGCAGTTTCGTGGTGGTCTGGGCCGATGCCTCGATCGACGGCAGCCTGACCGGCGTCGCCGCGCAGCTCTTCGACAGCGCCGGCGCCCCGTCGGGCGGGGTGATCACGGTCAATTCGGAAACCACATGGAACCAGTTCCAGCCCGCGGTTGCGGTTCTGGACGATGACAGCTTTGTGGTCACCTGGACGTCGAACAGCGTCGGCAGTTCCGGCGATGGAAGCGGCGACGGGATCATCGCGCGGCGGTTCGATGCGACGGGCGCAGCCCTGGGCACGCCCAACACGGATTTCGTCGTCAATACCAGCACGACGGGCGCGCAGCGCGATCCCGATGTGACCGCGTTGAACGATGGCGGCTTCATGATCCTGTGGGAAGACACCAACGGCAATGACGGGTCCGGCGAAGGGGTCTTTGCACAGCGCTATGACGCCAACGGTGCCACGGTCGGCACCGAGTTCCAGATCAACTCCACCACAAGCGGCAATCAGTCGGCGCCGCAGGTGGCGGTCCTGGATGACGGCAACATCATCGCGACATGGGTCGATAACGGCGCCGATGCGAGCGGTTTCGGTGTCTATGCGCAGATCTACGACACCGCCGGAAACCCGATCAACAACGAGTTCCGGGTGAACGATCAGCGGATCGGCAGCCAGGTCGACCCGGCGGTGGCCGCGCTCGATACCGGCGGCTTCGTGATCGCCTGGACCGATCGCAACTGGACCGACGGACAGCAAGACGGCGTTTATGCCCAGCAATACGATGCCGGCGGAAACCGTCTGGACAGCCAGTTCCTGGTCAATACGACCACTGCGGGCAACCAGAACCAGCCCGACATCGCCCCGCTTCCGGGCGGCGGGTTCGTCATCACCTGGAACGGGTCGGTGATGCTGCAGGTCTATGGCAATGACGCGCCCACCGTGTCGCCGATTGCCGCCAGCGGCGATGAAGACACCGCGATCGTGCTGGACGCGGCAGTGTTCGACGCCGGATTTTCGGATCCCAACGGCAACACCCTGGCCGAGATTCGTATCGACACCTTCCCGACCAACGGCACCCTGACCCTGTCCGGCGTGCCGGTGACCAGCGGTCAGATCGTGCCCCGCGCCGATCTTTTGGCCGGGAACCTGATCTATACCGGCAATCAGGACTTCAACGGCCCCGACAGTTTCACCTGGACCGGGTCGGACGGGCTGAGCTTTGCCGCCGGATCGGTTCTGGCCGATATCACGGTCAATCCGGTAAATGACGCGCCGGGGCTGGAAGCGGGTCCCGACACCTCGCTGAGCGAAGGACAGAGCCTGTCGCGGCAGCTGGTTCTGACCGATCCGGACACCGACAACCGGACCTTCACGGTGGATTACGGCGACGGAACCGCTGCGCAGGTCTTCGGCACCAGCAACCTGACCCCGTTCATCGGACACACCTACTCGGCCGAGGGCAGCTATACGGTCACGGTCACCGTGAACGACAATTCCGGCGCCCTGAACGCACAGGAAACTGACAGCTTCATCGTCGATGTGGTGAACGCCAATCCCAACGCGGTGGCCGATTTTGTAAATGTGTCCGAAGACGGGCCGGCCCAGACCGGCAATCTGCTGACCAACGATTCCGATCCGGGCGGCGACAGTTTCGCCATCGATCAGGTCAACGGTGCGCCCGGCAATGTGGGTGCGCAGTTCACCCTGCCCTCGGGCGCGCTGCTGACGGTCAGCGCGAATGGCGATTTCATCTATGACCCGAACGGACAGTTTGAAGCCCTGACCGATTTCCAGACCGGGCAGGACAGCTTCACCTACCGGATCAACGATGGTCAGGGCGGGACGGATCAGGCGACGGTGACGGTGTTTATCAACGGTCAGAACGATGCGCCGCTGGCGGCCGACGATACGTTGAGCGTCGCCGACGATTCGACGGCGGTGGTCAATGTGCTGACCAACGATTCGGATGCGGACAACAATCCGCTGACGATCCAGGGCATTGCGCCGCCGTTTTCGAACCCGGTCAGCCTGCCCAATGGCGACGAACAGGTGACGCTGCCGTCGGGCGCGGTGGTGACCTTCACCCCCGGCACCGGCGCGGTGTCCTATGATCCGGCGGGCAACTTCTCCGGCGGTGGCAGCGACAGCTTCGACTATATCGTGGCCGATGGCCGCGGCGGGACGGATACCGGGACGGTGAGCGTCACCATCACCGGCACCAACGGGGCGCCGGTCGCGGTGGATGACGGGGTCAGCGGAACCGAAGACAGCACCTTGTCGGGCAACCTGCTGACCAATGACAGCGATCCCAACGGCGACACGCTGACGGTCAGTCTGGTCAACGGCGCGCCGGGCAATGTGGGCGGCCAGTTCGCGCTGGCGTCGGGGTCGCTGCTGACGGTGGGCACGGACGGGGCGTTCAGCTTCATCCCCAATGCCCAGCATCAGGCGCTGCAGAACGGTCAAAGCGCCGTCGAGACCTTCACCTATACCATTGTTGACGGCAGCGGCGGCAGCGATACGGCGACCGCGACCATGACCATCACCGGGGTGAATGACGCGCCCATCGCGGTTGGGGACACGGGGGCGACCGATGAAGACACCGCCACCGGCGGCAACGTCCTGACCAACGATACCGACGTCGAAAACGACAGCCTGACCGTGTCCGAAGTCGGCGGGTCCGCGCTTGCCGTGGGCGTCGCCACCGCAGGCAGCGCCGGCGGCAGCTTCGTGATCAACAGCGATGGCAGCTTCACCTACGATCCCACCGGCGCGCTGGACAGCCTGGCGGAGAACACACAGACCACGGACAGCATTACCTATCGCGTCAGCGACGGGAACGGCGGCAACGACGTGGCGACGCTCAGCATCGTGGTGGACGGTGTGAACGACGCGCCGGACGCGGTGGATGACCCGCTGTCCACGACCGAGGCCGCGGCAATCACCGGGCTGAACCTTCTGACCAACGACTCCGATCCCGATGCGGGCGACGTGCCCTTCGTGGTGTCGGTGAACGGCCAGACCGGCGCGGTCGGCAACCAGATCGCCCTGCTGTCCGGTGCACTGCTGACGGTCAACGGGTCGGGGACCTTCACCTATGACCCCAACGGTCAGTTCAACGCGCTGCAGAATGGCCAGACCGCGACGGAGAGCTTCACCTATACGATCGAGGACGGGTTCGGGGCCCAGGACACCGCCACCGCCACGGTGACCATCAACGGCATCAGTTCGGACCCGCAGGCGGTGGACGATACCGACAGCACGGATGAAGACAACGCCACATCCTTCGATGTCCGTCTGAACGACAGCGATGCCGATGGCGATCCGCTGACGGTCACCCAGGTCGACGGTATGGCGATCCTGCAGGGCGCGCCGGTGCTGCTGGCGTCCGGGGCCCTGGTGTCGCTGAACGCGAACGGTACCTTGTCCTACGATCCCAACGGGCAGTTCGAGGCGCTCGCTCAGGGCGGATCGACCACGGACAGCTTCACCTATCTGATCTCGGACGGGACCGGCGGCACCGCCACCGCGACCGTGACCATGACGATCACCGGGGTGAACGATGCGCCGGTGGCCGCCGACGACATCCGCACCACGGACGAAGACAGTCCGGTCGCGATTTCCCTCTTCGCCAATAATGGTCAGGGGATCGACACCGACCCGGATGCCGGTTTCGTTCTGGACACGGTCCTGATCGACGGACAAGCGCCGGTGCTGAACACGCCGATCACCTTGGCATCGGGCGCGACCGTGACCAAGCTGGGCAACGGGCTCGTGTCCTATGATCCGGCGGGGCAGTTCAATGCGCTGCGCGCCGGACAGCAGGCCAGCGACAGCTTCTTCTATCAGATCAGCGATGGGCTGGGCGGGTTCGACACGGCCACCGTCACCGTCAACATCACCGGCGTGAACGATCTGCCAACGGCGGAGGATGACGATTTCGCCGTGGCGGTCGACCAGCTTCTGTCGGGCAACGTGCTGGCCAATAACGGCAATGGCGCCGACAGCGATCCGGATGCCGGCACCGTTCTGGCTGTCAACGGGGTTCAGGGCGGCATCGGTCTGGGCGCGCCGGTGGCGACGGCCAATGGCGGTCTTGTGACGCTGCAAAGCGATGGCAGCTTCTCTTACGACCAGAACGGCCAGTTCTCGGGCCTTGGCAACGGGGCCTCGGCGTCGGACAGCTTCACCTATCAGCTGACGGATGGCGACGGCGGCACCGACACCGCGACCGTGATGATCACCATCGGCGGCAGCAATCTTCCGCCTGTCGCCGTCGATGACAGCGGCAGCACCGATGAAGACACCGCGACGCTTCTGTCCGTGCTGAGCAACGACAGCGACGGGAATGGCGATCCGTTGTCGATCACCAATATCGACACCACGGGCACGTTGGGCACGGTCACGCAGAACGCCAACGGGACGCTGACCTATGATCCCAACGGCCAGTTCGAAAGCCTCAGCGTCGGGCAATCCGCGACAGACAGCTTTGTCTATACACTGTCCGACGGCAATGGCGGGTCCGATACGGCGACGGTGACGGTGACCGTCAACGGGGCAAACGATCAGCCCATCGGCGCCGCCGATGGCGGAACCGGGTTCGTGACCGACGAAGACAGCGCCTTCACCACCGCCAATGTGCTGGCCAATGACAGCGACCCCGATGCGCTGGACGTGCTGAGCGTCCTTTCGGTGACCACCGCCGGCACCATCGGGCTGGTGACGGACAATGGCGACGGCACGTTCGATTACGATCCGAACGGTCAGTTCGAAAGCCTGCAGGCGGGCGATACGACGCTCGACACCTTCACCTATACGCTGTCCGACGGACAGGGCGGCACGGATCAGGTGACGGTCAGCATCACCGTTCAGGGGGTAAACGATCCTCCTGTCGCGGCCGATGATGGCGGTGTCGGCTTCACCACCGATGAAGACAGCGTGTTCGCGACCCTGAGCGTTCTGGGCAATGACAGCGATCCCGAAAGCGATCCGCTGTCCGTCACGGCCTTCGACGCGGTGGGCACCGCGGGCGGGCTGATCAGCCATCTGGGTGGCGGCGTGTTCAGCTATGATCCGAACGGCCAGTTCGAGGCTCTGGGCGCCGGACAAACCGCGCAGGACCAGTTCACCTATACGATCGGCGACGGGAATGGCGGGACCGACACGGCAACCGTCACCATTACCGTCAACGGGGTGAATGACGCGCCGGTCGCGGTGGACGATGGCGGGGCGGGTTTTGCCACCGACGAAGACACCGCGTTTGTCACGGCGAACGTCCTGACCAACGATCAGGACGTGGACGGCGGCACGCTGAGCGTGACCGGCATCGACACCACCGGCACGCTGGGTCTGGTCACCGATAACGGCGATGGCACGTTTAGCTATGATCCGAACGGTCAGTTCGAGGCCCTGAACACCGGCCAGTCGGCAACCGACAGCTTCGACTATCTGCTGTCCGACGGAAATGGCGGGACGGATCGCGGCACGGTGACCATCGATATCGCCGGTGTGGACGAAGGCAAGAATGTCATCCTGGGCACGCCCGGGCGGGACAACCTTGTGGGCACCGCGGCCGACGATGCGATCTATGGCATGGGCGGGTCGCTGGATGTGCTGGGCGGCGGCGCCGGGGCCGATTGCTTCGACTTCGCCGCGCTGATCGGCAACGGCGCCCGCGATGCCACCACGATCACCGACTATCAGACGGGGCTGGATTCCATCACCGGCATCGATCTGAACGACATCGCCCAGTCCCGCGTCCTGGGGTCGAACCTGTATCTGCAACTTGCTGGCGGCGAAAACGACCTGGTTGTCGTTCTGGGCGTCACCGACATCAACGATTTGACATTCGCATAAGCCGCCAGCGGCCGCGTTTTAGCCACGTGAAGGAGTAACAATGATGACACTTCCCCGCCTTGCCACACTCGCGTTGGCCGCCGGGTTGATGCTGTTGGGTCTGGGTGGCCGGGCCGATGCCACCGCCCTGCCCGGCGTTACCATCGGCACCGCCCCGCAGCTTGAGGCCACACCGGCAGATATCGCCAACTTTTTCGGCTTCACGGTTTTCGGCTTCGTGTCGGCGGAAACGGCCACGACGCCGATCAATACCGGGCTTCTGGTGTCGGTTGTGGCCGATATCGCGCCGGACGGCAGCTTCAGCTCGGGCGATCTGGCGGTGTCCGACGGGGCGGCGGCATGGCTGAACGGGACGCTCAGCGCCGTGGCCACCACCATCAACGCCACCGGCGACGATACGATCGAACTGCTTTTCGATACGCTCAACGGGTCGGCGGCGCCGGAATTCGGGCCGCGCTCGGTGGTGACGCTGGTGGGCGAATTCGGGTCAGCACCGTTCGATCCGGCCGGTCCGCTGGCGATCAACGGCGCTCAGGGCATGGTCTATGTCAATCCGGCGGTGCTGACGAACCCGATTCCGCTGCCTGCCGCGCTGCCGCTCTTGGTGGCCGGGCTGGGGATGCTGCGGCTGGCCACGCGGCGCCAGCGCTGAACCGGGCGCACGCACGGGCACGGACACGGGCCGGGGCTGTCTGGGGAGAGGCTTTGGCCGGGGCTTGCAGTGCGCCACGCTGGCACGGGGCGGCGCGTCTTGCGCCGCTCACCATTCCGTTACGCGCTGTGGGGTGACCTGCGACGCGCGCTTGACTAGGCTCGCCGCAACGTGGCCGATTTGCGCCACGGGCAGTTGCGCGCTGCGGGTATACAGCCCCCCGGCCCTGCTGCATCATCGCGCGGACGGGGACAAGGCGGAGGCTCAGGCGTGGCAGCGGTACTTGTAATGATCGGAAAGGTCTATCTGGCCCTTGGGGGGCTGTCGGCCTTGGTGTTTCTGGGCTGGGGCGTGGACCGGGTGGAGCCCAACGCCCGGGGCAGCTGGATCTTCCGGCCGCTTCTCGTGCCCGGGATGCTGCTGCTGTGGCCGCTGGTGTTGTGGCGCTGGCGGGCGCTGGAACGGGGGCGGCTCGACCCCTGTGCCCGGCACCTGCCGCCGCGCGGCGGACAGGACGCGGCGGGGCTTCTGATGGCGCTGCTGATCCCGGTCATCGTGTTCGGCGCGCTGGTGCTGCGTCAGGACGGACCAGCGGAACGGCCCGCCGTGCTGCTGGAAGCGCCGCAATGAGCGTGCGCTACATTCCGGTCCAGTGGAACCGCAACAAATGGGTCTATGACGCGTTTCTGCTGGCGATGATCGCCGCCTATCTGATGGTGTTTCTGCAATTCGGCGCGGGGGTAGCGGATGCCAGCCGCCCGGTGGACGGCGCCATCCTGCGCATGCGCGCCTTCGGGTCCTGCGCCTTCTTCCTGCTCAGCATCATCTTGTGCATCGGGCCGCTGGCACGGCTGGACCGGCGGTTTCTGCCGCTGCTGTATAACCGGCGCCATTTCGGTGTGATGACGGCGGCGGTGGCGGTCACGCACGCGACCTATGTGATCACCTGGTATTTTGCCTTCGCGCCCACACCGCAGATCGAGGCGCTCTTGTCATCAAACACCAGTTTTGCGCAGCTTCTGGGGTTCCCGATCGAGGTGCTGGGCATTGTCGCATTGCTGATCCTTGCGGCGCTGGCGGCAACCAGCCATGATTTCTGGCTGTCCTTCCTGGGGGCGCCCGTCTGGAAGCGGCTCCATCTGCTGATCTATCCGGCCTATCTGGCGGTGGTGGCGCATGTGGCGCTCGGCTATCTGCAGGACGCCGACAATCCGGGATTTGCGATTTTCTTTTCCGCGGCGGCGCTGGCGGTGTCGGGGCTGCATCTGGCCGCGCATCTAGCGGCGCCCGGAACGGCGCGGGCGCGGGGGCCATGGTTGCCCGTGGCCCGCCCGGCAGAGATCCCCGACAAGCGCGCCCGTATCGTCCGTCTGCCGGGCGGCGACCGGGCGGCGGTGTTTCGCGATGGCGCGCAGGTGGCGGCGCTGTCCAATGCCTGCGCCCATCAGGGCGGTCCGCTGGGCGAAGGCCGCATCATCGACGGCTGCGTGACCTGTCCGTGGCACGGGTTCCAGTACCGGATGCGCGACGGCCGGTCGCCAGCGCCGTTCACCGAAAAGGTCCCCACCTATGATCTGCGGCTGCGGGACGGAATGATCGAAATCGCGGCATCGGCCAATCCGCCCGGCACCCCGGTTGCCCCGCTGAATGTGGAGGATCTGCTATGACCCCCCCGGATCGCGAGCCTGCGTTCTTCATCGGCTGGGCCAAGGCTCCGGCGCAATTGCGCGATCTGATGATCGGCGTGGGTCTGGGCCTGATCCTGCTGCTGGGGCTTGCGGGATACATGGTTGCCGCGACCCAGAACGACCCCGGGGACGGCGCGTTTCTGGGCCGCGCCTCTGCCGTCGGGGTGCTGCAGGCGGCCCCCTATCCGGTGGTGCATGTTCTGGAGAGCGACACCTTCGCCCCCGGCACCGCCGTTCTGCTGAGCGGGCTGGGCAAGCGCGGGGTGCAGGACCGGGCCGAAGCGCTGGATGGCGCCGTGGTGGAAATCGCCGGCGCGCGGATGGCTCGCGGCGACATTCAGGGTCTGCAGCTGCGCAACGGCGGCGACGGGCTGCGCGCGGCCGATGGCGCGGGCGCCCTGCCCGAGCCAGTGGATCTGGGCCGCTGGCGGCTTTCCGGCGAGATTTGCGACGGCAAATGCCTGACCGGCGCGATGCGGCCCGGGCGCGGGCTGGCGCATAAGGCCTGCGCCAATCTGTGTCTGATCGGCGGCGTGCCGCCGGTCTTCGTGACCACCGACAAGGTCGACGGGACGGAATTCTTCCTGCTCGCCGACGCCGATGGCGGCCCGGTCACCGATGCGATCCTGGATCACACCGCGACTCTGGTCGAAGCGGAAGGGCGTCTGGAACGGCATGGCGGCCTGCATGTGTTCCGGCTCGACCCCGGCAGCCTGCGGGTGGTGCCATGAGCGCGCGGATCCTTGGCGCCGTGCTGGCACTGGCGGCCTGCGCGGCAATTTGGCTGGCCTATGACCGGATCGGGCTGCTGCAGCGCAGCTTCTGGTGGGAATATCGCTATATCCTGTTGCTGGCCGCGACGTTTCTGTTCCTGAGCCTGGCCGACTGGATCGTCGCCCGCATCGCGGCGCTTTTCGGTCGCAAAGAAGGCAGTTCTGCCGAAGAGGTGGCCGAGCCGGGCGCGGAGGCGCAATCCGGCCCGGAAAATTGACCCATGTCATCTGCATATTATCGTCCGCGTGCTAGGCGCGGGCAGATAAGGATGCGGCACGGAAAATGCGCCGCCTTTCCACAGGATGTTGCAACGAGGAACGTGCAGAATGACCTCCGATCGCCCCCATGACACGCTGGACCGGGCCGTCCGCGCCGCAACCGCCCGCGTTACCAAGGGTTTATCTCCGCATGCCAGTGCCGCCGCCTGGGGCGATTACCTGTCGCATCTGGGCTCGGCGCCGGGCCGCCGCTGGGACATTGCCGCGCGCGCCTGGACCAACGCGGCCCGCGCGATGATGGCGTCGACGGGGATGGATGACGGGTTCAGCCCCAAACCCAACGATCATCGCTTTCGCGATCCGGCCTGGGACAAGGCCCCCTATCGGGTCTGGAAGAACTGGTATCTGGCGAACGAGGATTGGTGGGACTACGCCACCGGAGAGATCCGCGGCATGCGGACCCGGTCGGTCGACCGGGTGAACTTCATGGCGATGCAGATGCTCGACATGGCGTCGCCGTCGAATTCGCCCTTCATGAACCCCGAAATTGTCGAACGGACCGCGAAGACCGGCGGCCGCAATCTGGCCGAAGGCGCACAGCATTTCTATCAGGACATGACGCGCATGGCGACCAACGCGCCGGCGCCGGTGTCGGGCGAATTCAAGGTGGGCCGCGATCTGGCGATCACCCCGGGCAAGGTGGTCTATCGCAACGACCTGATCGAACTGATCCAGTACAGCCCGCAAACCGAAAAGGTGCATGCCGAACCGATCCTGATCGTGCCGGCCTGGA
>JAGQRU010000131.1 GCA_020425105.1 Paracoccaceae bacterium | reverse complement strand
CAGGCGCGGTTCATGAAATACATGCACAACCGCGGCCATATCGACATGGCCGACCGCAAGGTGTGGTGTTTCCTGGGCGATGGCGAGATGGACGAGCCGGAAAGCCTGGGCGCCATTCATCTGGCGGCGCGCGAGAAGCTGGACAACCTGATTTTCGTCATCAACTGCAACCTGCAGCGTCTGGACGGTCCGGTGCGCGGCAACGGCAAGATCGTGCAGGAGCTTGAGGGCGAATTCCGGGGCTCGGGCTGGGAAGTGATCAAGCTTCTGTGGGGCCGGGGCTGGGACGACCTGCTGGAGAAAGACACATCGGGACGTCTGCGGCAGCTGATGGATGAAACGGTGGATGGCGATTACCAGACCTTCAAATCGAAGGACGGGGCGTATATCCGCAAGAACTTCTTCGGCAAATATCCCGAAACCGCGGCTCTGGTGGAAGACTGGACCGACGATCAGATCTGGAACCTGCGCCGCGGCGGGCACGACCCGCAGAAGGTCTATACCGCGTTCAAGCGGGCGACCGAGGTGAAGGGCCAGCCGACCTGTCTTCTGGTGAAGACGGTGAAGGGGTACGGGATGGGCACGGCCGGGGAAGGCCAGAACACCACCCACCAGCAGAAGAAGATGGCCGAGGACCAGCTGCGCGCCATGCGCGACCGGTTCCAGATCCCGGTCAGCGACGCGGATCTTCCCAAGGCGCCGTTCGTGCAGCTGAACAATGCGCAGAAGGCGTATCTGGCGGACCGCCGCAAGGCTCTGGGCGGGGCGTTCCCGGCCCGGCACTGGCGCGACACGCCGAAGCTGGCCATTCCGCCGCTGGAGAAATTCGACGCGCAGCTGAAAGGCACGGGCGACCGCGAGATCTCCACCACCATGGCGTTCGTGCGGATCCTGACGACGCTGCTGCGCGACAAGAATATCGGCAGCCAGGTGGTGCCGATCGTGCCGGATGAAAGCCGCACCTTCGGGATGGAAGGGCTGTTCCGCAGCGTGGGGATCTATAACCCGCTGGGTCAGCATTACACCCCCGAAGACGCCGATCAGATGATGTTCTACAAGGAGACCGAGAACGGTCAGGTCCTTCAGGAAGGCATCAACGAAGCCGGCGCCATGGCGGACTGGATCGCGGCGGCGACGTCGTATTCGGTGCACGGGGTGCCGATGATCCCGTTCTTCATCTATTATTCGATGTTCGGGTTCCAGCGGATCGGCGATCTGGCCTGGGCGGCGGGCGACAGCCGGGCGCGGGGCTTCATGCTGGGCGGCACGGCGGGGCGGACGACGCTGAACGGCGAGGGTCTGCAGCATGAGGACGGGCACAGCCATATCCTGGCCGGCACGGTTCCCAACTGCATCACCTACGATCCGACCTTCCAGTACGAAGTTGCGGTGATCGTGCATCACGGTCTGCAGCGGATGTATGTGGAACAGCAGGACGTGTTCTTCTATCTGACGCTGATGAACGAAAACTACGCCCATCCGGACATGCCGATGGGGGTGGAGGAAGACATCATCAGGGGGCTTTACCGGCTCAAGGATGTGCCGAAGCCGGGCAAGAAGCATGTGACGCTGATGGGGTCGGGCACGATCCTGATGCAGGCGCTGAAGGCGGCGGAGATGCTGGAGGCCGATTTCGGCGTGACCTCCGAGATCTGGTCGGCGACCTCGTTCAACGAACTGGCCCGCGACGGCCAGGACGCGGCGCGGTTCAACCGGCTCAACCCGCTGGCCGAACAGCGCACGGCCTTCGTGACCGAGCAGCTGGCGAAGGCCCGCGGCCCGATCATCGCGGCGACGGATTACATGAAGAACTTCGCCGAACAGATCCGCGCCTTCGTGCCGAACGATGCCTATACGGTGCTGGGCACCGACGGGTTCGGGCGGTCCGACAGCCGGGTCAATCTGCGCCGGTTCTTCGAAGTGGATGCCAATCACATCGCCGGCGCGGCGATGGTCGAACTTTACCGCCAGGGGCATGTGACCAAGACCGACCTGACCCAGGCGCTGAAGAAATACGACATCGACGGCAACAAACCCAATCCGCGGCTGGTCTGATCCCCGCCACGCAGAAACGCAAAGGAACATCCGGGGTCCTGCGCGCGCCGTTGCAGCGCCGCGCCCGGAACGAGGAGACGAAGAAATGACAACCGAAGTCAAAGTGCCCGATATTGGCGATTTCAAGGACGTGCCGGTGATCAGCATTCTGGTCAGCGTGGGCGATACGGTCGCCGCGGAAGATCCGCTGATCGAGCTGGAAAGCGACAAGGCGACGATGGAAGTGCCGAGCCCGGGAGCGGGCGTGGTGAAGGAAATCCGGGTCGCGGAAGGCGACAAGGTCAGCGAGGGATCG
>JAGQRU010000130.1 GCA_020425105.1 Paracoccaceae bacterium | reverse complement strand
TTCACCATGAACGCGCTTTACGCGGATGCGGAAGGGACCGTCGTTGATCCGGTGGGCGGACTGGCGGACCTGCGCGCCGGGCGGCTGCGGTTCATTGGCGATCCAGAGGCGCGCATCGCCGAAGATTACCTGCGTATCCTGCGGTTTTTCCGCTTTCACGCCTGGTATGCGGACCCTGCAGGCGGGATGGACCGCGACGGGCTGGCCGCCTGCGCCGCGGGCGCCGACGGTCTGGCGCGCTTGTCGTCCGAACGTGTGGGGCAGGAGATGCGCAAACTGCTGGCGGCACCCGACCCGGCTCCGGCGGTGGCGGCCATGGCGCAGGCGGGGATCTTGTCCCGCGTGTTGCCCGGGGCCGACGCGAGGGCTCTGCCGGTGCTGGTGGCGCTGGAGGACGGGCTGATCCCCGATCCGATACGCAGGCTTGCGGTGCTCGGGGGCGCGGATCCCACAGACCCGTTGCGGCTCAGCCGGGCAGAGGCCCGCCAATGGGCGCAATTGCGCGACGGTCTGGCGGGGCCGGGACCCGTGGCGGCGGATGCCTATCGCCATGGGCTCGCAGCGGCCCGGGACATGGCGCTGCTGCGCGCGGCGGTGCTGGAACAGCCCCTGCCTGAGGGGTGGCAGGCCGATCTGGCCCGAGGGGCCGGTGCGCGCTTTCCGGTTGCGGCGGCGGATCTGATGCCGGCCTTGTCGGGCCCGGCGCTGGGCCGGGCATTGAAAGCCATGGAAGATGCCTGGATCGCGTCGGATTTCACCCTGGACCGGGCCGCCCTTCTGGCCGGTGCCGCGCGGGGGTAAGAGCGCCGCACCGCTGGCAGGCAGCCCTGCGGTTTTCAGAATCCCGAAATCGCGCTAGGTCGGGTAAGTACCGTCTTTTGGGCCAAAGCGCGATGTTTCGCTATTTCGAATCCTTGGTGGACCCTTATGCCGCCTATGACGAACCGGACGCGCCGCCGCGCCGGCTGTGGTCCTTTCTGCGCGCCTATTCGCGCCCGTTCCTGCGCATCTTTGCCCTGGCGGCGCTGCTGTCGGTGCTCGTGGCGGCGGTGGAACTGGGGCTGATCTTTTATATGGGCCGGGTGGTGGATCTGCTGGCCACGGCATCGCCGGCGACGGTGTGGGATGCCCATGGGGTCGAATTGCTGGCCATCGCGGGGTTTATCCTGATCCTGCGCCCGGTGCTGCAGGCGCTGGACGTGCTGGTGCTGAACAACGCCATTCTGCCGAATTACGGCACGCTGTTCCGCTGGCGGGCGCATCGCCATGTGTTGCGCCAGTCGGTCGGGTGGTTCGAAAACGATTTCGCCGGGCGCATCGCCAACCGCATCATGCAGGCCCCTCCGGCAGCGGGCGAGGCGGTGTTCCAGATTTTCGACGCCCTGACCTTTTCCATCGCCTATCTGGTTGGCGCGGCCTTTCTTCTGGCCGAAGCCGATCTGCGCCTGGCGCTGCCGCTTCTGGTATGGTTCGCACTTTACGGGCTGCTGGTCGTCTGGACGGTGCGGCGGGTCGGTCCGGCGTCGAAAGCGTCGTCGGACGCCCGGTCGATGACCACCGGACGGGTTGTGGACGCTTATGCCAATATCCAGTCGGTGAAGCTCTTCGCCCATCACGACCGGGAGATCGACTATGCGCGTGAGGCGATCGAAGAGACGCGCCGCACCTTTGCCTATGAGATGCGGATCTTCACGCTCATGGATATCGCGCTGGTGGTGCTGAACGGCGCGCTGATCGTGGGCGTGGTCGGCTGGGCGGTGGCGCTGTGGTCCCAGGGCAACGCCAGCGTCGGGGTTGTGGCCGCGGCGACGGCGCTGACGCTGCGGCTGAATGCCATGACCGGCTGGATCATGTGGGCGGTCAGCACGTTTTTCCGATCGCTGGGGGTGGTGGCCGAAGGGATGGAGACCATCGCGCAACCGATCACCCTGCGCGATGCGCCGGATGCGGCGCCATTGCGGTTGACCGCGGGCCGGATCGAAGCCGTCGACCTGACCCATCACTATGGGCGCGAGGCGGGCGGTCTGGATCACATCGGCTTTGTCGTGCAGCCGGGTGAAAAGATCGGGCTGGTGGGTCGGTCCGGGGTCGGCAAATCGACGGTGGTGAAGCTGCTCTTGCGGTTTTACGACGCCGAGGGCGGGCGGATCGAAATCGACGGGCAGGACATTGCCCGCGTGACCCAGGACAGCCTGCGTGCGCAGATCGGCATGGTGCAGCAAGACAGCAGCCTGCTGCATCGGTCGGTGCGCGACAACATCCTTTACGGGCGCCCGGATGCGCCGGAGGCCGACATGATCGCGGCGGCCCGGCGTGCCGAAGCCCATGATTTCATTCAGGACCTGATAGACCCGGACGGGCGTCGCGGGTATGACGCCCATGTGGGCGAACGCGGTGTGAAACTGTCCGGCGGACAGCGGCAGCGCATCGCTCTGGCCCGGGTGATGCTGAAGGATGCGCCGATCTTGGTACTGGACGAAGCGACATCGGCGTTGGACAGCGAGGTGGAGGCCGCCATTCAGGAAACGCTCTATGGCATGATGGCCGGCAAGACCGTGATCGCCATCGCGCATCGTCTGTCCACCATCGCGCGGATGGACAGGATTCTGGTGCTGGAAAAAGGCCGCATCGCCGAAGAAGGCAGCCATCAGGAGCTTCTGGATCGCGGCGGCCTTTATGCCGGGTTCTGGGCCCGGCAGTCCGGGGGTTTTCTGGGCACGGGCGCGCCCTCCGGCGCCGAGGCGGCGGAATGACGGTGCTGCACCGGATGGCGGAACGGCTGGGGCTGACCCGCCTTGGCGGTCTTCTGGACCCTTATGCCCCGGCGGACCGGCCGCCGCCGAACCGGCTGTGGCCCTTCGTGCGCTGGTGTCTGGCGGGAACCATGCCGGTTCTCGCGGTGGCGGCGCTGGTCTCTGTCATGGCCGGAACGCTGGAAGTCGTGGTCGCGCTGCTTCTGGGGCAGATCATTGACCGCGCGGTTGCCGCCGGTCCGCAGGCGTTTCTGGCGCAGAACGGCGCGTTTCTGGCCGCCGGACTGGTGCTTGTCGTCGTGCTGCGGCCGCTGGTTCTGGGCCTGTCTTCGGCGATGCAGACGGTCGTCATCGCGCCCAATATCAGCACGCTGGTGCTGAGCCGGCTGCACCGCTGGACCATGGGGCATGCGGTGACCTTTTTCGACAACGATTTCGCGGGCCGGATTTCCCAGAAGGAACTGCAATGCAGCCGCGCGATCACCGATGTGACCGTCGAGACGCTGAATTCGCTGGTCTTCGCGCTGGCATCGATTGTCGCCTCGGCGGCGCTTCTGGTGTCGATCGACTGGCGCATCAGCGTCATTCTGGGGCTGTGGCTTGTGGCCTATCTGCGGTTCATCACCCTGTGGCTGCCGGTGATCCGGGACCGGTCTGCGGCGCGGGCGGGCGCGCGGGCGGCGGTGTCGGGGCAGGTGGTCGACACAATCGCCAACATGCGCACCGTCAAGCTTTTCGCCAATGACGAGCTTGAGGCGCACCGCGCCCGGTACAGCATGGGCCGCTATCGCGAACGGGCGCTGGAATACGGCTATATCTCGACCTTCTTCCGGCTGACGCTGATGTTCATGGCGGGACTTGTTCCCGCGCTGCTGCTGGGGGCGGTGCTGTGGCTTTGGGCGCGCGGCGCGGTGTCGCCCGGCGATATCGCGGCCACCGGGGCCGTGGCGATCCGTATCGCGCAGATGACGGGGTGGGTCAGCTTCACCTTCATGGCGATCAATGCAAATCTGGGCGAGGTCGAGGACGGCATGCGCACCTTGTCGCCGCCCCACGATCTGCGCGACGCCCCGGATGCCGTGGCGTTGCAGCCGCGTGCGGCCGGCATACGGTTCGAGGGCGTGAGTTTCGCCTATGGGCGCAGCAAGGGCGGCGTGTCCGGGATCGATTTGGCCGTCGCGCCCGGTGAAAAGGTCGGCATTGTCGGCGCGTCGGGGGCGGGGAAATCGACGCTGGTCGGGCTGCTGATGCGCCTGCACGACGCTGAAACCGGCCGGGTTCTGGTGTGCGATCAGGACGTGCGCGGCGTGACCCAGACCAGCCTGCGGCGGCAGATCGCCATGGTCACGCAGGAAACCGCGATGTTCAACCGCTCGGCCCGGGACAACATCCTATACGGGCGCCCCGACGCCACCGATGCCGATCTTGTGGCAGCGGCGCGCAAGGCCGAAGCGCATGGCTTCATCAGCGGCCTGCGCGATCATGCCGGGCGCACCGGATATGACGCCCATCTGGGCGAACGCGGGGTGAAGCTGTCCGGCGGGCAGCGGCAGCGCATCGCGCTGGCCCGGGCGATCCTGAAGGATGCGCCGATCCTTGTTCTGGACGAGGCGACCTCGGCGCTGGACAGCGAGGTCGAAGCGGCGATCCAGCATGCGCTGGACCGGGTCATGGACGGCAAGACGGTGCTGGCCATCGCGCATCGTCTGTCGACACTGGCGCAGATGGACCGGATCGTCTTGCTGGACGCCGGACAGATCTGTGAAGAGGGCAGCCATGCGGATCTTCTGGCGCGCGGCGGCCTTTATGCTCGCTACTGGCACCGGCAGTCCGGCGGGTTCATCTGCGCGCCCGAAGCGGCGGAATAGCGGCGCCCCGCGATTTCGCGTTCCAGGCGGTTGCACTGTACAGCGGATGACCTACACAAGCGCCATGGAGCGCATGCGGATCACACGGCTGGGGCATAAGGGCGACGGGATTGGCGCGGGCGGCGTGCTGGTCCCGCGTGGTCTGCCCGGGGAAGAGGTCGAAGGCGAGGTCGACGCCGGCCGTATGGACGCGCCGCGGATCGTGACGCCCTGCGCGGATCGGGTCCGCCCGCCGTGCAGCCATTTCAAGACCTGCGGCGGATGTGCGTTGCAGCATGCATCCGACCCGTTTCTTGGCGCGTGGAAGCAGGATGTGGTCGCTGCCGCGCTGGCGGCGCGGGGCATCGGCGCGGAGTTTCGCCCCATCGCCGTGTCTCCGGCCCGGTCGCGGCGCCGGGCCGCCCTGGCCGGACGGCGGATGAAGAAAGGCGCGTTGGTCGGATTTCACGCGCGCCGGTCCGATACGGTGGTTGCCGTCACCGACTGCCACCTGCTGACCCCGGCGCTGAACGCGGTGATGCCAGTGCTGTCCGACATCACCATGGCCGGCGGGTCGCGCAAGGGCGAGATCACTTTCACCGTCACAGACACCCTGGGCGGGGTGGATGTGGTGTGTCAGGGCGGCAAGCCCATGGATCCGGCGCTGAATGCCGCCCTGGTGACGCTTGCCCATCGGGGCAATCTGGCGCGACTGGTTTGGAATGCCGAACAGGTGGTGCAATTGCAGACCCCGGCCATCCGCTTTGACGGCATCGCGGTGTCGGTGCCGCCCGGCGCGTTTCTGCAGGCGACCGCTGCGGGCGAAGCGGCCCTGCGCGACGCCGTGCGCCGTGCGGTCGGCGATCCCCGGCGCATAGCGGATCTGTTTGCCGGGTGCGGGACATTCGCGTTGCCGCTGGCGCGCGGTGCCGAGGTTCTGGCGGTGGAGGGCGAGGCGGCGCTTCTGGCGGCTCTGGAAACCGCGTGGCGGCGGGCCGCGGGGCTGCATGCCATCCGTACTCAGACCCGGGATCTGTTTCGCCGGCCGCTCCAGCCCGATGAGTTGCGCGGCCTTGACGCGGTGGTGATCGACCCGCCGCGCGCCGGGGCAGCGGCGCAGATGGCCGAACTGGCCGCGTCAGCGGTGCCGGTGATCGCGGCGGTGTCGTGCAATCCCGTGACCTTTGCCCGCGACGCGGAAACCCTTCTGACGGGCGGATATCGTCTGGACTGGGTGCAGGTCGTGGATCAATTCCGCTGGTCGCCGCATGTAGAGCTGGCGGCGCGGTTCGTGCGAGACTGATCCGGGGCGTTGCTGCGCCGCGGCAACGGGGCTGGAAAACCGCGCCCACCCGCAAAAGCGCTTTTTTAACACCGCTTCAGGCAGTATTCTGGTGTCGCGTGAAAACAAAACTGGTCGGGCAGGCTAAACTGATGCGCGTTAGAATACTGGCAATGATGTTGGTGGCCATGCTGGCCGCCTGCGGGAGCTCGAAATTCAAGAGCTATACCGGGCCTGAGGTGACTCAGCTGTTCGTGTCGAAAGAGCGACGCAAGCTGTATCTGCTGCATGGGACCGAGGTTCTGAACAGCTATGACATCAATCTGGGTTTTGCGCCGGAAGGGCACAAGGCCCAGAAGGGCGACGGGCGGACGCCTGAAGGCTTCTATCTGATCAACCGGCGCAATCCGAACAGCACCTATCACCTGTCGCTGGGAATCTCATACCCCAACAGAAACGATGTTGCTGTTGCCAAGGCAGCCGGGGTCGAACCGGGCGGTGACATCTTTATCCATGGGGAAAACACCAAAGGCCCCAATGGCAGAGACTGGACCGCGGGCTGCATTGCCGTCCAGGACCATGAAATCGAAGAGATTTATGCCATGGTCCGGGACGGAACACCGATTTATATCGCCCCCTGAGCGGGTGTCATGAGCGCCGCTGAGCCGGGCGTCAGAACCCGGCGTTCAGTGTGGGGTTGGCGTGACCCAGGGTGATCGCCCACCAGATCAGACCGTTGCGGTCCTGTTGCCAGGCAAAGCCCATATCGGTGGCCTTGGGATCCATGATCGCGTCGCCCCAGGCGCCGTCATCGACCCATGCGGCCAGGGTTTCCAGCTCTGTCTCATAGGTCTGGGCATAGACTTCGGCCACCAGCGACCCGCCGAACCCGGACCGCGCCACGCGGTCATAGGGCGATGAATTGTCCGACCCGAAGGGCCATGCGCGCGCCTGACGTGACATGTCGCGGGCATGGGTTTCCGCCGCGGCGGTCAGGTTGGCATTCAGCACGACGGGCGCAACGCCAGCGCCACGGCGCAGCGCGTTGACCGAATCAAGCATCCGATACTGGATCTCGCCCACGTCTCCGGGACGGATGTGATACACCCCGGCACTGGAAACAGAGGGGCCCATATCGCAGGCGGACAGCATGGCGAGAGCGAGGACGGGCAAAAGAATCTTGCGGAACATGGGTTTTTCCTGGTTGTTCGACCGTCCTTATCGCGCCACAGGCGGAGTTTCAAACCCGACCGTTGTGTGACAGGGGTTTGATTTGCGACTGCGGCAGCGGCACCATATAGGAAAGTAACCCGTCACCGCGAAAGGACGACCCGATGCGGAAACTGCATCCCTCCCTGTCATCGCATCTGTCACGCCGCCGTTTTCTGGCCGGTACCGCTGGCGCTGCTGCGGCAGGCCTTGCGCTGCCCGCAGCAGCACAAGTGCTCACTGAAGAACCCGATCTGCCGGTCAAACGCAATATCTCGGGCTTCATGGCCCATGACTGGCGCCCCTATTTCGACAGTCTGCGCAATGGTGCGATTCTGGTCGATACCAAGTCGCGCAGCCTGCATTACTGGTCTGAAGATCAAAGCATCTTCCGGCTGTATCCCACATCTGTGCCGCTGTCCGAAGACCTGACACGCCGCGGCCGGACCTCGGTGACGCAGAAAGTCAAAGGCCCAAGCTGGGCGCCGACGCCGTCGATGAAGAAGCGCAATCCCGAATGGCCCGATTATGTGGGTCCGGGGCCCGACAATCCGCTGGGGACCCACGCATTGTACCTGTCGTGGCAGTATTACCGGATCCACGGAACCCATGACACGCGCAAGATCGGGCGGCAGTCGTCGAACGGCTGCATCGGTCTTTACAACGAAGACATCTCGGAACTGTTCGAACTGGCCAATGTGGGGACGCAGGTGCTGCTCATCTGAGGCGGAATTGCATCACATCCTTGATTGTACGTAACTTCTGTTGCGTTCAGCGGAAATCCACGGCTATAGGATTCTCACGAGGTACAGTTATTTCGGTCGTCCGTGGTCCTCACCCAAAATGAACGGGCGGCAACTACTGGAGGTCAACATGAAGAAACTCGCACTTGCCGCAGCTCTGTCGGTTGTCGCTACGAACGCCGCCTTCGCCGGTGGTCTGGATGAGCCGATCGTCGAGCCGGTCATCATCGAAGAAGACACCTCGGGTTCGGGCGCAGGCTGGGTTATCCCCGTGCTGCTGCTGGCCCTGATCGGTGCTGCTGCTGCTTCCTAATTTCGGTTAGGATGGAGTTCTTGAAAGGGCGGCCCTGTGCCGCCCTTTTTCTTTTGCGCCTGTGCGCCGCCAGATCTGTTCAGCGGCCTAAACCCTGAACGCGGGCGAAATGCGGCGCCGATAGGACGCCGCACTGGGCGTCAAGGATTGCGCGCGATGGGTTCGGCACCCTCGGGCAGGGTGATCCAGTCGAGCTTCTGTTCGCACCAGATATGGGCTGTCGGGACAAGACCGTTCGCGTCGTCCAGTGTGCCGGCCTTTATGAATTCAATCCCCTCATATGCGGGCCCGTGGCTGAGGAAGTGCGTGCCGCAATCGGGACAGAACATCCGGTTGAAGGGCTTTCCGCTGGCGCCGGTTTCATCGACATAGGTCTTCGGGCTGCCGGTGATCTTGGTCGATCCTGCGGGCATGGCGAGGTTGTAGCTGTTCGCGGCGCCGGAATTCTTGCGGCAGTTGTCGCAATAGCAATTGGCAATCAGCATCGGCTCCGCCTCATTCTCATAGCGAATGGCGCCGCAGAGACATCCCCCTGTGCGTTTTGTCATGGTTCTCCTCCCATTACTGACGGGGGAAGGATACCGGCAGGCGCGGGGTGGGATATGCGACCTTCGTCGCGCGTAACAGATTGCGGCGCGGATGCTGACTTGCTGCGGTCGATGGCGTCCTAGATCCAGCCAGCCAAGTTGCGCGCTATCACCTGTGTCAGCGCGTCGATATGGGCGTCGTCATCGTTCAGGCAGGGGATATAGGTGAAAGACGTGCCCCCGGCTTCTTCGAAGCTTTCGCGGATCTCTTCGTTGATCTCTTCCAGCGTCTCGATGCAATCGGCGGAAAAGGCGGGTGCGATCACCGCGATGCGTTTCTTGCCGGTTTCGGCAAGGCGGGCGACTTCTTCGACGGTGTAGGGTTTCAGCCATTCCTCCGGTCCGAAGCGGGACTGGAAGGTGGTGGTGATGCGGTCGTCGTCCCAGCCGAGCCGTTCTTTCAGCAGCCGCGTGGTTTTCTGGCACTGGCAGTGATAGGGGTCGCCTTCCATCAGATACCGCTGCGGCAGCCCGTGATAGGAACACACCAGAATGTCGGGCGCGGTTTCCATCTGGCCATAGGCGCGTTCGACGGATTGGGCGAGCGCATCGATATAGGCGGGATCGTTGAAATAAGGGGGCACCGTCCGGGTGGCCGGTTGCCATTTTTCGGCCATCAGGGTGCGGAAGAACTGGTCGTTCGCGGTCGCGGTCGTGGCTCCGGCATATTGCGGATAAAGCGGGAAGAACAGCACCCGGTCGCAGCCCCTGGCGATCATGGCGCGCAGTTTCGACGCCGTGGACGGGTTGCCATAGCGCATGCAGAAATCGACATCGACCGCGTCGCCATGCCGGTCCTGCAGCGCGGCCGCGATCTTTACGGTCTGGGCCTTGGTGATGGTCATCAGCGGGCTTTCGTCCGCTTCGGTGTTCCAGATGGATTTGTACGCCTCGCCCGACGTTTTCGGCCGTTTGGACAGGATCACCAGTTGCAGCAGCGGCTGCCAGAACCAGGGGCTGTAATCGATCACCCGGCGGTCCGAGAGAAATTCGTTCAGGTACCGGCGCATGGACCAGTAATCGGTGCTGTCCGGCGTGCCCAGATTGGCCAGCAGAATGCCAATCTTGCGCGGCAGAACGGGGGGGTGATCGGCGGGCAAGGGCCCGGTGCGGCCTGTGGCCGTCGCATCGGTCATGTCGGAAAGGGTCCTGTTGGCGGTTTTGGCGTCCAGCATAGAAGGCATCCGGTCTCGTGCAAGCAATCGAAGGTGTTGGTAGTGGGTCAGTTTGAATTTTCAGGCTGACGCTTTTTGTATGGCCCGCGCTTCTTGGGTGCGGGCTCCTTCGCATCGACAAGCGCCACAAGGTCTTCAATATCCCAGAGACGATCCGTCAGGCCAGCGGCCATGGCGGGGGTGACGCGCAAGGTCTGATGCACCTTGACAAAGTTGTAGTACATGAAGTGCAGCGAAACCGCGTAGGCGTGGTTCTCAACCTTCTTGCTGAAGGCGTTGGTCAGGCGGGTGAAACGGCGCATGTGCATCCGCATGGTCAGGTTCTGGCGTTCAACGTGTGACGTGCTGACCAGAGCCTTGACCGGGTTGCCTTCCACAACGCGCTTTTTCGTGCCGGTGCATTCGGAAGGCGAATACTTGCGCTCATGGCCCTTCTGGCCCGTGGGTTCGCCGTACAGCTTGATAAGCTGTGCATAGTCCACATCACCGCCGAACGCGCCCTCGACGGCTTCCAGATACGCCTTGTGGCCGTCAGTGGTCAGTTGAACCCGGTTCGCCAGACGGGCGCGCAGATCGTCCATGAAGCCGATGGCATATTCGCTGTCGCGACCACCGACCATGTAGGAGACGATCAGCTTGCTTTGGCTGTCCAGCGCGGTCCACGTCCATGTATCGCCCGCGTGTTCCGGCGCGGCCTTAGCTGTCTTCACGTTTTTCTGTTTGGCATAAGTGAACGACCAGATTTCATCGCACTGGATTACCGATGCCTTCACGTCGCGCACGTTCTTGTCGTGATAGTCTGAGCAAGCTTTGCCCGCGTCGATCAGCAGTTTGTTGACGGTGTTCTTGGACACGTCAGCGATGCGCGAAGTGGCGCGGATGCTGTTCCCTTCGACCAGAAGGCGGATGATCAGAGAGCGGGTTTTGGCACCAAGCTTGTTCATTGCAAGCATATACGGTCAGTTTGACATGTTATCAAGGGGGTGCTATGTGTTAATTAACACCTTTTACCCACTTGCTAACAGGTATAATGACTATGAGTCAGCAACTAAGCCTTTTCGAACGACTTTCGCAGAACACTGTCCGTCCTCAATCCAAGGATGACTGGTTTCAACTTGATACTGCCGTTCTTCAAGCCTTCACGCCACACGGACCAATCGATGAGGACGCCTTCTTCTCGGGTCGAAGCGAGCTTGCTCAGGAGATAATTGATGTGGTGTTCCAAAAGGGTTGCCATGCCATCATTTACGGAGAACGTGGAGTAGGGAAAACGTCATTCGCAAACAACATCAAAGATAGAATTTTTAGCCGCACACAATCTTTCAAGGTTATTAAGAGAAATTGCACTGCACAGCATGATTTCCCTTTGATCTGGCGTCATGTCCTTGATGACTTTCAAGTTGACGGCAAAGATTCCAGCGAATTTATATCTGACAATGTGAGCGGCTATGATGTTTACAAAATCCTTGAAAGAATTGAGGTCGCGCAACAACCAGTAATAGTTATTGACGAATTTGATCGCGTTCGCGATTCGGTGACGTACGAAAAAATGGCAGATTTGATAAAGCTATTGTCAGATTCTGGGAGTTCCGCAACGCTAATAGTAGTTGGCGTGGGCGAAAGCGTGCATCATCTCTTTGGTGGTCATCTATCAATACATAGAAATACTAGGCAAATATTGATGCCAAAAATGACGCCGTCTGAGATTGAAGAGATATTCCTTACGCGGCAGAAAATACTTAACATTGTGCCAACTGACTCAGTGCTAGATCAACTGGTGGCACTCTCTCAAGGCTATCCTGGCTACGCTCATTTGTTGGGACAGTTTGTGTTTCGAGCGGCGGTGGAACGAAAGAGCATGGCCGTTGAAGCCATTGACTTGAAGTTAGGTGTTGAGCGGTGCGTCCAGAAAGCCGATGAAATCGTTCTAACTGCCTATGACAAGGCAACGCGCAGCACCAAGCCCGTGCACTATTACAAAGAAGTTCTAACAGCGTTTGCACTAACCGACGCAAATTCACGGGGATACTTTAAGGCAAAAGATGTTAAGGAGCCATTTTCGCACATTATGAAAACGCCAATGGATATTCCTAATTTCTCGCGGCACCTGAAAGAGTTCCAGCTTGACGAAAGAGGGCCTGTGTTGCTAAGGGAAGGAAAACCGAAGTCTTACGAATATAAATTCGCAAACCCGCTATTGAAGCCGTTTGCGATCATTGCCGGGATTAAGGACGGAATAATCACTCTGAATGATTTTGCCCAGTCTTCTCCCAACGTGCGATAGCTGCTTTCTTTGCTATGTCGGATCTTTGTTTGCTGGTTAGCTTCACTGCGCGCCGCGCGCCTCCCAGAGACTGCGGCCCACTGGTTTTAGGCTCTGCTGGACAATCTTCCGCTTCACCCGTTGCGATATCCACGACGGACTTTGCCAACTGGTTTGCGTCTCTGGGTCTCTTGGGCTTGTCGGTCATGCCCTCAATATGGGGTCTGTCTCGATCCGACGCAAACAGAAGGTTCGCGCGCGCGTGAGGCGCTAGATTTCAAACTGACCCACTAC
>JAGQRU010000129.1 GCA_020425105.1 Paracoccaceae bacterium | reverse complement strand
TCGAACGAATGGGGCATGGACATCTGGAACGAGCCGATCACCTACAAGAAGGGCGCGGCCTATCTGGGGTCCGGCTTCACCATCAAGCCGACCTATGAAGACCATATCGGCAGCCTGAAGGCGATCGATCCGCTGACCGGCGACTGGAAGTGGGAATACAAGAACGGCGCGCCGCTTTGGGGCGGTGTGATGACCACTGCCGGCGGTCTGGTGTTCTTCGGCACCCCGGAAGGCAACTTCATCGCGCTTGACGACGAAACCGGCGAGAAGCTGTGGAGCTTCCAGACCGGCTCCGGCATCGTCGGCCAGCCGATCACCTGGGAACAGGACGGCGAGCAGTATGTGTCGGTCGTGTCCGGCTGGGGCGGCGCGGTTCCGCTCTGGGGCGGCGAAGTCGCCAGCAAGGTCAACTACCTGAACCAGGGCGGCATGGTCTGGACGTTCCGTCTGCCGAAGCAACTGGCGTCTGCCCAGTAAGCCTCAGGGCTCCGTGTTCTCCCACACGCGCTGGCGCGCCCCTGCCGGGGGCGCGCCTTTTTTCTGCGGCGCTTCATGTCTGCCCGGCCCCTCGACCAAGGTCGCAATGGGACGCCGCCCGCGCCAGCCTTAGGGTTTGATCATGTTGAAACATCTGCTGTCGCTGCTGCTTTTACTGCTGGGGTTGACGGGGAACGCGGCCATGGCCGACCCCCTGCCCCGCGACCAGATCGCCGCGCGGATCGTACCGCCCTTTTCGCTGGGCGAGCTGCTGAACGACAAAGGCGTGTACCAGCTGCTGAATTCCGGCGGCGCCGAGGCCGGGTTCGTCTTTGAAACCGCCCCCATGGCCCCCCTGCCCGGGTTTTCCGGCGGCCCTATCAACATCCTGGTGACGCTGGATCTGAACGGCACCTTCCTGAACGTCCAGTTGCTTAGCCATAACGAGCCGATCTTCGTCTCGGGTCTTGGCGAGGCACCGTTTCACAAGTTCTTCGAACAATATCGCGGCCATTCGGTGTCCGAAACGCTGGTGGTGGGCACCCCTTACGGGCGCGGCGGCGCGGGCAGCGATCTGGTCTATCTCGACGGGGTGACCAAGGCGACCGCGAGCATTCGCATCGCCCATGAAAGCGTGATGGCAGCGACCTTGCAGGTGGCGCGCGAGAAAATGCAGGGGCTCGCGTCCGGCCCGCCGTCGATGCCCGACCCGGACCATGACGAGCCGCTGGCATGGCAGGATCTCGTGGATCAGGGACTGGCCGGACATCTGCGGGTCACAAACCGCGACGTCGACGCGCTCTTCGCCGGGACCCTTTGGGCCAATGACGATCCAGATGGGAGCGCCGATCCCGACGGGGCCTATCTGGATCTGTGGGTGGTCGATCTGGGCCCGCCCGCCATCGCCCGCGCGGTTCTGGACCCGCGCTCGCTTGCCGAACTGGCGCGGTTCGCCGAAGTGTCGGGCAGCGACGAGCCGCTGCTGGTGATCGATGCCGGTCGTCACGGGCTGGTGTCGGAGGCCTTCGTCCGCAACACCGCGCCCGACCGGCTGTCGGCCAGCCAGGACGGGTTTCCGGTGGCCCTGCGGGATGCCGATCTGCTGGTGGCGCTGTCGGACGGCGTGCCCGAAGCTCTGCACGACGGGGTGGCGATGATCCTGCGCACCGACCGGCGGCTGGGGTTCGATCCCACCCGTCCGTGGGAGCTGCATGCGCAGGCGGTGCGCGCCCACGGCATGCTGCAGCCGGAAATCGGGTCGGTGAACCTGAACATGACCCATGTGACCGACGCGCGGTTTTTCCTGAAGCCCGAAGCCGTGGTGCCGCTGGCGCCATGGCAGGAGGCGCTGTTGAACCGGCAGGCGGATCTGATCGTCCTTGGGGTGTTTCTGGCGGGGCTTCTTGGTCTGCTGGTCGCCGGGCAGAACCGGGTCGCGGCGCAGAAGGGCTTCGTGCCGGGCAGGCTTGCGGTGCTCGCCTTCGTTCTTGTCTTTGTCGGCTGGTGGGGACAGGGCCAGCTGTCCATCGTCACCGTGCTGGCGGTCCTGCGCACGGCCATCGAAGGCGGCAGTTTCGCCTTCCTGCTTTACGATCCGTTTTCGCTTCTGGTCTGGGTGGCGGCGATCGTCGGTCTGCTGGTCTGGGGGCGGGGCCTGTTTTGCGGCTGGCTGTGCCCCTTTGGCGTGTTGCAGGAATTCGCCCATCAGGCCGGGCGGTTGCTGCGCCTGCCGCAGATCGACCCGTCCGATCTGTGGGACCGGCGGCTGAAGAAAGTGAAATACGTCCTGCTCGCGGCCATGATCGGCACCGTATTTTTCGCCCCCGACCGGATCGACACGGTGGCCGAGATCGAGCCGTTCAAGACCGCGATCACCGTCCATTTCGACCGGCACTGGGCCTATGTCGCCTATGCCGCGATCTGGCTGGTTCTGGGGCTGGTGCTGTTCAAGGGCTTTTGCCGCTATGTCTGCCCGCTGGGCGCGTTCATGGCCGTTGCCGGTGCGCTTGGCACGGTGTTTGGCAAGCGCGCCTGGATCGACCGCCGCGCGGAATGCGGCAGCCCCTGTCAGCTGTGCAAGGTGCGGTGCAACTATGGCGCGATCAATAAAAAGGGCGCGGTGGATTATTCGGAGTGCTTTCAATGCCTCGATTGCGTGACGATCTACGAAGACAAGGCCACCTGCGTTCCGCTGGTTCTGGCGGCGCGAAAATCGGGACGGTCGGCAGTCGGGCCGTCGGTCAAGGGCGTGACACCGCCCGCACCGGGGGTGGTGGCGCCATGACGGTCACGCGGCGCAGGGTGCTGGCCATCGCTGCCAGCTGGGCTGGCGCGGCTTTGGTGCCGGGGGCGGCGGTGGCGCGCAGCCACTGGCAGGGCCGCGCCCTGGGGGCCGATGCCAGCCTTGTTCTGGACGGACCCGAGGATCGCGCGCAAGCGGTGCTGAGCGATCTGCGCGGACTGCTCGAACATGTCGAGACGCAATTCAGCCTGCATGATCCGCGATCCGCCCTGGCGCGGCTGAACCGCACCGGCGTTCTGCACGACCCGCATCCGGATTTTTCGGCGCTGCTGGATCTGGCGGGGCGGCTGCATGCGGCCACCGGCGGACGTTATGATCCGACGGTTCAACCGGTATGGGCAGCGCTGGCCGAAGGCCGCGATCCTGCGGCGGCGCGGGCATCCGTCGGCTGGTACCGGGTGCTGAGGACGCCGGACGCAATCCGCCTGGGCCGCGGTCAGGCGCTGACGCTGAACGGGCTGGCGCAGGGCTTTGCCACGGATCTGGCGGCAGCCTTGCTGGACCGGCATGGCCTGCAAAAAGGGCTGATCAATCTGGGCGAATATGCGGCGCGCGGCGGGCCGTGGCGCATCGGCGTCGAAGACCCGGACTATGGGATGGTCCTGACCCGGACCCTGAACGGCACCGCCATCGCCACCTCCAGCCCCGGCGCGCTGCGTTTCGGGTCGGGACAGGGACATATCCTCGATCCGCATGGCGCCGCGCCGCCGGTCTGGTCCACGGTGACCGTCGAAGCGGCGCATGCGGCGGTTGCTGACGGGCTGTCCACCGCTGCATGTCTGGCCGATGCGCAGACGCTGTCGCGCTTCATGACCCGGCATGCCGCCGTCTTTGGCGTCACACGGCTGACCGCCATCGACAGCGACGGGAATGTGCGCACTTTCTAGCGGGCAACAATCCGGGCTATACCCCGCGAAAGTCTTTCGGAAAGCCATCCCGCGTGTCTCTGCCTGCCGCCCCGGTCACGATCCTGCTGTGCACTCATAATGGGGCGCGGTTTCTGGGTGCGCAGCTTGCCTCCATCGCGGCGCAAAGCCTGACCGACTGGGCGCTTTGGGTCAGCGATGACGGGTCCACAGACGGAACATGGGACCTGCTGGAGGCCTTCCGTGCCGCCCATCCCGCCCGTCAGATCCGTCTGTTGCGCGGCGCGGGTCAGGGTGCTGCGGCCAATTACCTGTCGCTGCTGTGCCACCCCGACCTGACCGCGCGGCGGATCGCGTTTTGCGATCAGGACGACGTTTGGCTGCCCCAAAAGCTGGCCCGAGCCTGCGCTGCGCTTGATCGCGCGGGGCCGGGTCCGTGCGCCTACGCGGCGGCGAGCATTGTCACCGATGCCGGTCTGAACGAAATCGGCCGCATTCCCCCCGCGCCACGCGGCGGGTCCTTCGCGAACGCGCTGGTGCAAAACATCCTGCATGGCGGCACGACGGTTCTGTCGGCCGAGGCCCATGCGCTGATGCGGCGGGCCGGTCCCGTGGATGTGGGGTTTCATGATTGGTGGACCTATCTGGTGATGACCGGTTGCGGCGCCGCGCTGCATCTGGATCCCGAACCGGCGCTGCACTACCGCCAGCATGGGCACAATCAGATCGGATATAACCGTGCGGCGGGAGCGGCGCGCGGGCGGGCCGGGCTGATTTTCAGCGGCGCCTATCGTGACTGGATGATCCGCAACACACACGCCCTGCTGCACGCCGATCTGCCGCTGCAGCCCGCGCATCGTCAGACCGCGCGGCGGTTTCTGGATCTTCAGGGCACTTTCGGGCCGGTCCGCGCCGCGGGCTATCGCAAGTTGGCCCTGCAGCGTCAAAGCCCGACAGCGACGGCCGCGATGCTTGTCTGCGCCGGTCTGGGCTATGCCTGAGAGATCAGCGCCGGCAATCTGCGGCGCACGGGCGCCGCACCGGGGCGGTGGATCGCGCCTTCGGATTCCAGAAGTTCCAGCAGGTTTTCCAACTCTTCACCCGGGCGGAACGGCGCCACATGGCCGTTGGGCGCGGCGCGCAGCGCTTCGCCCTGGGCCCCCAGATCGAACCCGAAGACCGGCAATCCGGTGGCCAGCGCTTCGTGGGTCACAAAGGAAAACGTCTCGGGCCAGATGGACGGCACCAGCCAGCAGGTCACGCGATGCTGCCGCGCCAGATGTGCCACGTCGCCGGGGCGGTAATTGCCGGTGATCCGCGCCCCCCGTGCCAGTCGGAATTGCGGGTCCACCGTGCCCAGAACGACAAGCCGTGCCTGCCCGCCGCGCGCCAGATGCCCTGACAGCGACCGCAGCAGCGCGGCCCCCTTGTGGCGCCGGATATGTCCCAGAACCCCGATCACCGGCGGCGCGTCTGCCGCGGGTCGGCGCAACAGGGGCGGCAACGCGGTCAGGGGATGCGGGTCAAGGACGATCCGGTCCGCAGCGCGCGGATAGGCCTTCCGCACCAGATCGCGGCTGTATTCCGAAAAGACGGTGATCCGGTCGGACGACGCAACCGCCGCCCCCCACAAGCGTTGCCATTCGGACAGAGCCAGCGGGTTCTTCGCCCGGGGCCGGAACCGGTGGGCCGCGTCCAGAGTCCCGGGAAGCGGCAGCCCGGAATAGACATCGCCGCTGCCCAGCAGGGTTTGCGATGGCGAGATCGGAAAATAGTCGTGGAATTCGAATTCCAGCAGATCGGCATGCCGGTGCCGCAGCCATTGCAGGTATTTGGGCAGCTCATGCGCCCACGGATCGCCCACGCCGCAAGCATAGATCACATGCCGCCGGGGCACGGATTCGAGCATCTTTTCGACCATCGCGAAGTCGCCGGTCGCGCCCCGGGTGACGCCCTGGGGGCAGTGCGCTTCGATCTGCCAGCGCTGTTCGCCGCCGACACGCAGCACGATGGCGCCTTCGCCTTGCGCGATGGTGCGTGCGACACGGGCTTTGACCATGGCCTCCGCACCGCCGCCCATCGAATGGGCAAGGATCACCGGCGCATGCATGGCCGCATGCGCGCCAATCCAGGCACAGGCCAGCGCCAGCCGTTCGGTCAAAAGCGGGTCGTCGCGCACAAAGCCGTGCACCTCGCGCGACAAGGCCGGATAGCGGCTGGCGAGGATCCGGTCTCCGTCCAGCACCCGCAGCGCCTTTTCACCCTTTCCGAATGACGCCGCGCCGCGATGTTCGACAAACAGCCCGCTCTGGCAGCAATGATACCCGCCCCGGCGGCGGATCTTCTGGCACCAGTCCACTTCTTCGCCATAGCCGCGCCCGAAGGCGGTGTCGAAAAGGGGCTCATGGCGCAGAAAGTCATGGTTGATCGCCATGCAGAAGCCCACCCCGGTGGGCAGCGGCACCAGCGACGGACGGGGGTTCTGCATCTGGGCAGCGGCGTCGATCCGGTCCACCGCCCCATCGGCCAGCGGACCCGGCGCCGCCATGACCGGCACCGACAGCAATTCGGCATCGTTGGACATGGGGGTGACCGTGGCGATCTTGCGGTTCCGGCGCAGCGGCGCAACCAGACGGCTGGCCCAGGCCGCGGGCACCAGGCAATCTGAATTCAGCACGATCACGTCTTCGCCGAACGCGCGTGCCCGTTCCAGTCCCGCATTGGCCGCCACGACGAAGCCTCGGTTTTCGTCATGGACGATCAGTTCGGCCTGGCCCGGGACGGCATCGTTCACGGTCTCGATCCAATCGCGAAGGAACGGGCGCACCCGTGCATCGGTGGACCCGTCGTCGATCACCACAATGCGCCAGGGCAGATCGGTATGGCGCTTCACCCGGTCCAGCACCGTTCCCAGCAGATCGAAGGCGTTGAAGACCGGCAGAACGATGGTGACGGGCCGGCGGATCTGAGGGGGTGCCGCGACGGGCTTGGTGTCTTCCAGAAATTCGGGGTCCAGAACCATGCGGGCGGCATTCTGGGAAAACCCCAGGCGGCGCTTGATGCGCTCGCGCGCGTCCAGATCCTGCATCCGATGCCATTTCACCACATCGGGCAGCAGCCGCACGACGGTGACACAGAAGCGCGGCAGCACTGCGGTGCGGGCCAGTGCCATCCGCGCGGCGTTGATCCGCGGCAGAGCGATCGCGTGACGTTCCCCATCGACCTTGACCACCAGAATGGGGGTGCGTCTGCCCAGCGGCAGATCCAGTGCGAAATCGCCGTCGTCAGACCGGGTGCCCCGATCACCACGGATTTCCGCCCGCGTCGCGGCGCAAATCAGGGTCAGGTCGGCATCCGGCGCCGAGCCTTCGACCTCGTACCGGCAGCGGCGCATGCGCACGGCGGTGATCTGGCCCAGCGTGCGGCCGCTTCGGTTGCGAAGGGGAAACCCGGCAAGGCTCAGGCGCGCATGTTCATCTGCAAAGCGATGAAAGAGACGAACGAGCTGCGTCACGGCACCGGGGTCCTCAGAATTCCATCGGCAGCTCATGCTGCCGATGCACAATCCTTACACCTCTGCCGGCTGGCTTTCCAAGGTCTGATTGTCAGGCGCCGCAGACCGGCGCATCAGTGCCACGGCCAGCCCGTCCGCGTCATCGGCCAGCGCCAGGGGCAACACATGCCCGTTGGGCGCCCGGCCCACCGCTTCGGCCTGCCCCCCCAGATCGAAGCAGAAAACCGGCAGGCCCGAGGCAAGCGCCTCGTGGGTGGTATACGAAAACGTCTCGGGCCAGATGGACGGGATCAGCCATCGATCGATGCCATACCGGGTGGCGATGCGGTCCAGATCGCTCAGATCGTACTGGCCATGCACGGGAACCTCAGGGGGCGGCGCGTAATTGGGGTCGACCTTGCCGACGATGGCCAGCGCCCCGCCTTGGGCCGCCAATGCCGGTGCGAGCCGTTGCAGCATCTCGGCGCCCTTCTGAAACCCGATATCGCCCAAGACCCCGATACCGTTTGCGCCTGACCGCCTGGACGAAATGCGCGGCACCGGATGCACGTCGTCATGGGGCTGAAGCGACATCCGCGCCGCCGCGTCGGGATAGGCCGCCGTCACCAGCGCGCGGCTGGAGCTTGAAAAGACCGTCACCTGATCCGCGGCGGTCACCAGCGCCCCCCAGGCGGCACGCCACTGGGCCAGCGAAGCCATGGTCCCATCGGGACGGGGCGCCTGATGCGCCGGGTCCGTGTCGTCGGCAGCGGGCGTGCCATGGAACCGCCCGTCCGAGCCCAGAAGCGTGTAGGACGGGCTGAGCGGGAAGAAGTCGTGCATCAATATCTCGACACTGTCGCGCGCGGGATCGACCAGATCCAAAAGGACTGTGGGCGCCGAGACGGGATCGGGATCGCCGACAGCGCAGGAATAGATCAGCCGGCGGGCACCGGCTTGCGCGAAGATCGCCCGCAGCAGGTCCGCCGAATCGGTCGCTGCCTGCGGGGCGCCCTCTGGCCCGTGCAGCTCGATCTGCCAACGCAGCGGGCCGCCCAGCCGCAGCACAACCGCAGCGCCATTGGCGGCGACCTCCTGTGCGACGCGGCGTTTGAGGTAACTCTCGGCCCCGCCGCCCAGCGAATGGCCGACAAAAATCGCCAGAGGTTCCGAGGCCGTCGCAAAAGCCCATGCCAGGGCCAGCACCAGCCGGGGCGCGTTCAGCGGGTCGGCATGGATGAAATCCTGCACCTGACGGTCGTAGCTGGGGTAGCGCTCGGCCACCATCGCATTGTTCCGCGCCACCAGCTTCAGCTTCTCGGCACTGCCGAAGGACGCGCCGCCGCGATGTTCCACAAAAAGGTTGGCGATGCCAAGATGATGCCCGCCCAGGGCGCGGACCCTCTGGCACCAATCGACTTCCTCGCCATATCCCCGCCCGAAAGCGGTATCCAGTTGCGGCACCCGGCGCAGGAAGGCCGGGTTCAGCGCCATGCAGAACCCCACCCCGGTAGGTGCCACCGCCCGCGCGCTTCCCGGTGCCATGTGCCGGGCGGCGGCATCGATGGCCTCGGCGGTGCCCGGCGCCAGATCGATACGCCGGCAGATGGACGGCACCGAAAAGATCTCCGCATCGTTGGACATGGGCGTCACCGATGCGACCGTGGGATCGGCCAGCAGCGGCGCGATCATCCGGCTGGCCCAACCCGGCGGCACCATTGCATCGGAATTCAGCAAGATAACCGGCCCGTCGCGGTTCAGGGCGGCGGCCAGGGCCCGATTTACGCTGCCGATGAAGCCCAGATTTTCGGGGTTCTCCAACAGTTCGACCGTCACAAGGCCGTCGGTCCGGCCCGCCGCCCAGTCGCGCAGGTGGGGGCGCACGCGTTCATCGGGAGAGGCGTCTTCGACGACGATCACATGTGCTGGCAGATCTGTATTCCGGGCGACGCGGTCCAGAAGTTCGGGCAGCAGATCGAACGCGTTATAGACGGGGATGACCACGGTGATCGGGGATGGCGGCGGAACGTCCCCAACCGGCGGCGTCGTAAACAGATCGTCGGCGATCGTCCGCCTCGGGCTCACCATGACTGTGTTCAGGCCAAGAAGCTCGCGCATGCGCAGCCGCGCGGCATCGTCATTGCGTGTCACCACGCGCATGACATCGCCCGGATGCGACCCCAACGTCCAGACAAGATCCGGCAGAACCCGCGGCAAGCTCGCCAACCAGTCACGCGACTGCGGAAACGGCACGTCGAGAACATGGATACAGCCGTCCAGCTCTACCGCCAGGTGCAGCGCCCCGCCGTCCCAGGGGATATCGACAAAGAAACCGGGCTTGTCCGTCTCTGCCGCGCTCAGCACACCGGCGGTTTGCAGATCCGCGCGGGCGAAGCGATTTTCAATGACCAGATCGGGCTGATCGCTCAGCAGTATCAGGCTGGACCCAAGCGACCAGCCTTCCAGGCGCACACGACCGCAATCGTAAACCACGCGATCGAGGCACGCGAAAGCCGAGCCGTCCAGATTGACATACGGACGGGGGCCAAGGGAATGGCAGGAGTGGCGTACGCCATAGCGTTTGACCAGCGATAGAATTCGGCTTTTCATCATACCTCCTGCGCCCCGAGGTTCGACTTAGCATGCAGCCGCCCTCGGAATGCAAGGCCGGTTCATGTCAAACCGGCGGTCGCACACTCATAAATTGAATATCTCGAAAACATACACGGTGGATCCAGTGTCCAGAGACAACCGCACCGGGCCATCATCCCAGCCGGTCATTGCGGCAAACCCTGCGGTCTTGGATTGTGCTTCCCCGGCAATGTCGGCCACATCTTCGCGCGGGAAGCGGTCGTCAATCGGAATATCCCGCGAGGCCAGGTGCAATGTCAGCGCATCGCAGACCGCCCAGCCTTCCAATTTGAGGATGCCGTCTTTCAATTCGAAACGGTCCACGGTGCCCAGGAGCGAGCGGTCCAGGCCGATCAAGGGTTTCTGAGTAAAGGAGGTTTGCGGCGCAGACGGCTGACCGCGAAAACGGCTCAATGGGCGATTATTCGACATAGAATCTCTCAAAGTATAGATCTGTTCCAGAGCAACTCTTTGTTTGATTAATTCAAAGGCGGGTCAAGCCCTTTCGCCGCCTGTCAGCGCCCGATGCGCCGGGCCAGTATTTCTGCCAGTTCCGTGAAGGCCTGCGACTGGGCACGGGCCAGGGCCTGAGCGGTTTCGCCCTGCACCGGGACCTGAATGTCGAACGATCCCGACCGGTCGGACAGGCCAGAGGCGACCGGCGCGATCGCGTATTGCCCTTTCAGCCGGAACACGCCGTTGGCGGTGCCGTGCAGGCGCGACACGCGCACAACCGCCTGGGCGTCGGGCGCGCGCGAAAACGGCCAGGGTTCGGCCGCGACCCGCGCCCCGGTGATCTGGGTCAGGTCTTCGACCAGAGCAAGCGTTGCCGCTCGTTCGGGCGTATCGGCCCACAGGATCCCGGGCACGGTGGCAAGACCGCCATCGTCGCCCAGAAACACCACCTCGTCCGAGGCGGCATAGCGCGGCAGCGACACGTCGCGAACCTCAAGCGAGCCGATCAGCGGATGGACCCGCAGCGCCGATCCGGTTTCGGGCATCGGCACCTGAGTGTCGTATCCGGTACAGGCGGCGGTCAGTGTCAGCGCTATCAAGGCAGTCAGGCGAAACAGGGCAAGGCGCATATCTATCGTCCGATCAGCAGGGAATTGGGTTTGCGTTCGATGGTGCGCGCCAAGGACGTCACCGCGCGCGCGGTGTCGCGCAGATCGCGCAGCGCCGCGAGCGTCTGCAGGTTGAATTCGGAGCGTTCGCCATACGCAGCCAGCACCGATTCCGACCGGCTGACCAGTGCATCCAGGCGCACAGCCAGTTCGGGCAGCTGTGCCGCCGCCTGCGCGACGGCATCCGCGGCGGTTGTGGCCGAAGCCATCATGGCATTGGCGTTGGTCACCGCGCCACCGTCGCGCAACTCGGCCAGGGTCGCCCCCAGTTCTGCCAACGCCACGGCCAGCGCCGGCGGGATGGCCGCGGTGTCATCGGAACTGACCAGCGCATTGGCGCTTTGCACCAGTTCGTTCGCCGATGTCACCAGATCTTCCAGTGGCAGGGTGCTGGCGGTGTCTGCGACCGCGCCGATCTGAGCCACAAGATCCGGAAGCCCGGCAGAGGCGGTTTCCAATGCGGCGGCGATCCGGTCCGTGCGTTCCAGCGCGGCCAGCATATTGGCCACAGCCGGCCCCTGATCGATCTGCCCGGTGATGCCGCGAATATCGGTCAGGGCCGCGTCCATGGATTTTAGCACCTCGGACAGATCCGCCGGCAGCCCGGCGGTTTCCGGCGCGCTGACCACATTATTTGCCGAAACGATCAGTGCTGAGGCCCGGTTGACCAGATCCTGCAGCGGCAGCCCGGCAGCAGTGCGCGCCAGCGCTTCGACGCTCGCCATCAGTTCGGGAAGACCCTCGGTCGCCTGCCCCACCGACGCCGCGATCCCGTCGCTGCGTTCCAGCGCCGCCAGCAGCCGGGCGAGCGCTTCGCCTTGGCGCACCTGATCCAGAATGGCGCGCAGATTGGCCATCGACCCGGCCGCATCGGTCAGCGTGCCGGTGACCGCGTCCGACGCCACCAAGCCGCGCAGATCGCTGACGAGGCCAAGCAGTTCATCCGGCGCCGCGCGAACGCCCTCGGACCCGATCACCGCGTTGACATGGCCGATCAGGTCGGTCACGGCGGCGAACAGGTCTTCGAAGGGCAGGCTCGTGAAGCGGTCCATAACGGTGCGCGCCGTGCTGACCAGATCCGACACTTCCGGCGGTGCCGACGGAATGACCGGGCGCCCGGCAACGATACGGGTGGGCCCGGCGGGCGGCGCATCTGCCAGCCGGATGATTTCCACCTTCAACGTCAGGCCCAACAATCCGCTGCTGGCGAGCCGGGCGCGGAACCCGTCGGCGACAAGCCCTTCGATCAGCGTCCGCATTTCATCTTCGGACGCAGTATCTTCCAGCCCCAACTGCGTCGGCAGCAGGCCCAGATCGACGCGCAGCAACACCTGCCGGTGCCCGTCCTCATTTTCCACCAGGCCGCCCATGCCGGTCACGGTTCCGATGGTCAGGCCGCGGTATTCAACCGGCGCGCCGAGCGCCAACCCGTTGACCGGCGTGTCGAACAGCACGGCGAAGGGCTGCATGACACCGGTCATCGCCGCCTGTTCGGCGCGGCCGATTTCGGCCTGAGAGGCATAGACGGTGAACACATGACCTTCGGAAATCGGCGGTCCCGCCAGTGTCGGTGTGTCGAACGCCACACCGCCCTTCAGCAGCGACGTCAGATTTCCGATGTCGAGCTGCACCCCGTTCAGGCCGACCTCAAGCGAAATCCCCGAAGCGCCCCAGAAATGCGTTTCGCTGGTGATCAGCTTGTCATAGGGCGCCCGCACGAAGGCGCGCGCCGTCACCGCGTCGCCCCGTTCCGACAGGACCGGCCGGTCGATAACGCCGACCTCGACGCCTTTGAACAGGATCGGCGCACCGGCTTCGACCCGCCCGCCGCGCGGGGCGCTCAGCACGAATTGGATGCCGCTTTCGTTGCCGGTGAACAGTGGCCGCACCGACAGCCCCTCAAAGCGACTAACCGGCGCACCTTGCCGGTCGTCCCATACCCCTTCCAGATAGACGCCGCCCAAAAGCGTCGCCAGCCCGCTGACCCCCTGGGCCGAGATTTCAGGCCGGACGATCCAGAACCGGGCATCGGCATCGACAAAGGGCGCGATGTCCTTCTCCAGCCGGACCGAAACCACAACGCTGGACAGATCGTCGGTAAAGGCCACGTCTTCGACCTTGCCCACGCCGACATCGCGAAACTTCAGGACCGTTTCGTTTTCGACCACGCCTTCGGCATTGGCGAAGGTGATCTCGATCAGCGGCCCGCGCGACGCCAGAGCCTGCCACGCCATGATGGCCGCAACCGCAATGGCCGCCAGCGGCACCAGCCAGACCACGGCCAGCCCCCCCAGCCCGCCGGGGTGACGCATGTCGATCTCAAGCTCGCTGGGGTCGGACTGGCTCACCCTTAGACTCCTCAATGGCATCCCAGATCAGCCGCGGATCGAGACTGAGCGCTGAAAGCATGGTGAAAATCACCGTTGCACTGAAACAGATCGCGGCGATGCCCGGATAGATATCGGCGAAACTGCCCAGATGCACCAGCGCAGACAGAATGGCGACCACGAACACATCGATCATCGACCAGCGTCCGATCAGTTCGACCAGAGTGTAAAGGACATGCATCCGGTGCGGGTCCGCGCCATAGGGCCGCTGAATGACCAGCGCGACATAGGCGATGGCCAGAAACTTGGCGACCGGGATCGCCACCGACGCCAGCAGGACGATGCCGCCGACAAAGGCGTCGCCATGATGGATCAGCTCCAGCGCGCCGCCGACGATGGTGGAGGAAAACTTCGCCACCACCGTATCGGTTTCCATCATCGGATAGAAATTCGCCGGGATGAAGGCCACCAGCCCCGCCGCCCACCAGGCCCAGACGCGTTGCAGGCTTTTGGGGTACCGGCTCTGCAGCGGGCTGCCGCAGCGCGAACACCGGGGCTGTCCCAGCGGCGCCACGCGCCCGCAATGACGGCACCCCACCAGCCCGGCGGCCCGGGCGCTCAGCTTTTGTCCAGCACGCGCCATATGGATCTTTCACAGGTGACGACATCGTTGGCGGCCACGAGCAGAACCAGCCCGATAAAGGCCCAGAAGGCGGGCCCGAACCCGACCGCGGCCAGATCGGACACTTTGACCAGGGCCACGGCGACGCCGATGATAAAGATTTCGGCCATCGCCCAGGGGCGCAGGCGCATCGCGGCCCGGAAGGCAAGCGCCGCGTGGGGCCGCGGTGCGCGCCCCGCCGCCACCGGACCCAAGGCATAGATCAGGCTGACAAGCCGGGCCACCGGCAGCACGATGATCAACGCCCCCACGATCAGCGAGAGCGGCGCCATCAGGCCGGAGGCATTGGCGAAGGCCATCACCGCATCGATCACCGACGCACGGCTGGACAGGCCCGACGCGGCCACCTGCAGGAACGGAAACGACACTGCCGCGACCATCAGCACCAATGCCGCGCTGGCCAGGCTGACGATGGTGGCGATGGCGCCGCGTCGCGGGCGCAGCAGCACTGCGTGACAGCGCGAACACCGCGCCGTGGCGCCCAAAGGCACCGTCTGCCAGCGATGCAGGCAGTCGCAATGGGGGCATGCGATCAGATCTTTCAGATCCTGCGCGCCAAGGTCAGAAACAGCACTGCTCATGGTCCCGATACTGGGTTTTGCGCGACGGCAGCACAAGCCCCAAGCTCAGCCACCGACGTGCCAGTCCAGCGCATGGGTCTGGATCAGATGCCACAATTCGGCCTTTGGGTTGATCATGTTGGCGCGCAAATACGCGTAATAGGCGCCCTGCCCGTCATCGATGGGTTTGCGATGCGCCGCCTGTACCGCATCGATGATCGCCGCCCGCCCGCCTGCCGCGGCAATCGTCTTGCCCCACAGCAGGTCGAGCCCGAAGCCCGACACGCTTTCGCGGAAGCTGGGCGCCAGAAGGCCAAGCGCCCGGCGCGACAGCATCGGCATCATGATTTCCACGGCATTCACCAACCGGTGCCCTGGCGACGCGGGATCGTGAAACAGCGACGGCCAGATGCAATGGCTGTCCGCGCTCAGAGACATCTGCGCCAGATCGAGACCCAGCAGGGTGGCCCGATCGAAGAAGCGGTTCAGATCGTCGGCGCCGACATCGATATCGTCATCCAGAAACAACACGTTGTCATAGGGCAGAAACAGCTCCCCATGCAGTTGCCAGAGCGCGGCCATGGCGGTGAATTTCGTCCCCTTCTGCGCAAAGACCAGATCGCCGAAGGTGGGGTCGCAGTCGCAGGCGTCGAAATAATTCACCAGCAGGTCCCAGTCGCGGGCCGCACCGTCCCAATGCGCATGGCTGGTGCCGGTGCCTTTCTGCAGGACAACCAGATTGCGCCGTGGCGGCGCCGACAGCCGGGGGCGGACCGCCGTGACCCGGATCGCCGCGCGAAAGCGGTCCTGCTGGGTTTGCAGATCCGCGACGCCGTCATAGACCCCAAGCGCGGGCGACCGTTGCCCGGCCAGAATGGCGCGATAGGCAGCGGCGCCGTCGGAGGATCCGGCCACCTGCGCATAGCGCGTCATGTCGACGAAGGGCGACGGATCGCGGTTCTGTGCGCAGCCCAGGTCCAGGTAATGGGCATAGGGATGCGGATGGGCCCGGTCCCAGTCGGGGTTCTGCCATGCATACCAGCGGGTCAGGAAGAACCGCGTCGGGTCGTATCCGGACCGCCAGCCGGTGCGGGTATAATGGGCCTCGGCGTCATCGGCGATGCCGGATTGCTCGGCATAAAAGCTGCGGTCGATAGGGACCGGCGCTGCGGCAGGATCAACGGCGCTTTCGCGTTTCTGGATGCCCGGCATGCTATTGCCGCGCCTCCAGCTTGCGCGCCAGTTGATAGACGCAGCGCATCAAAAGCGCGTTTTCGGCCTGAAGCCGCTCGACCTCTGTCATCGGGCGCACATCGTCCTCGGACGGCGGCCGGAACAACGGCGCCGCGCCCAGATCGGGAATGAAGCGCTGCTTCAGCGTCTCGTTGGCGGCATCGTAATGGGACATCAGCGCCTGACGTTCCGCAAGCGTCATCAGATGCGATCCCGACGCCTTGCGGAACACATCCTTGCCCAGCAGACGCGCCATGACCATGAAGAATTCGTTGTCATGCGGGCCGTCAAACACGTCGCGAATGCGGTGGGCCATCTCGCCCAGATGGTCGTCGAAGCTCAGATTGGCCGGCGCGGTCAAGGGCGCGCTGCCTTCGGTGTCGATGCCGGTGACCGACAGAAAATCCGTCACCACGTCACCGCCGATGAGACGATCCCGCGCGAACGGCCGCACACGCACGCAGGCATCGCCGAAAGCATCGGCCCAAGTGGTTGCGATGCCCAGCCAGTCCGCGTCAAGCCCTGCCCGCCGGTCGACATACTCGGCCAGAGAGGTATAGCGTTTCATGTTCCATTGCTGCCAGGCAGAAAGGAAATAGTCGTCCTGACGCCGCACATAGAGCACGACAAGCGCATCAAGCCCCGCTGTCGCCGCGCGCAGGATTTCGGCCAGCCGCGCATGATTGCACATGTTTTCCGCACTGATCACGACCGTGTGCGCGCCGGTCTGCCGTGCATGGGTGGCCAGCCGCGCGATGCGGCGCCGCAGGACGTCCGGGCCGTCGTCCTGTCCCATCATCCGTTCCATGAACCAGATGGATTCGCCCAGAATGTCGGAGTCCAGATCCAGCTTGGTGCCCGGAACGAGCGTGCCATGGTCGCGCAGGGTGGCGTGGTTCTGCCGCAGATAGCCCTGGATGGCAGAGCTGCCGCATTTGGCGCCGCCGATGTGAAAAATGATCCGTGGGCCGGTCATGACGCGGGCGCTTCCGAAGCCCGCGCCAGCAGGGCCCGCAGCTCGTCCCGCTCATATTCCGCCGATTGCCGCGCCTGGCGAAGCTCTGACACCTGCTGGTTCAGCATCGCCACCTGTGCCACCTGATCCTGCGCCTGTTTCAGATCCCAGCGTTTCACAAACAGCTCGGCCGATTTCTGCGAGACCTCTTCAAAATGTTGCTGGACCAGCGTCCGCAAATGCGGCTGCGCCGTCACAAGGTCGATCAACCGCGCGATGCGGGTGTTGGGATCCTGGCCGACATAGACGATCCCCAACCCGTGGCTGTGGCGGAATTCCATCATCGGGTAGCGGCCGCGCAATTCTTCCCAGAACTTCCAGACGCCGAAATCGCGTTCATGGACGTTGATGTCATGCAGGATCATGACCCCGCGCGCAGACATTTTCGGCAACCAGGTTTCGAAATCGTGGCGCACCGCTTCATAGGTATGCAGCCCGTCAATATGCGCCAGATCGACGGATCCGTCGGCAAAATGCGGGGCAGCTTCGTCAAAGGTCATCCGCAGATAATTGGCGAAGTCTTCGTATTTGCGCAGAATATACCGGAACCGGTTGAACACGTCCTCGTCATAGAACCCGGCATGTTCGTCGCCCAGCCACGCATCGACCGCCACCGGTTCGCAGGACAAGTCCTGTCGCGCGACGGCCTGGCAGAAGGCAAAGAAGCTGGCCCCGAAATGGGTGCCCAGTTCGACATACCGACGCGGCCGTTCCATCGCCACAAGGCAGAACAGAAACGGGATATGCCCGGTCCAGGCCGATGGCGTCAGATCGTCGATCTCCCAATAAGAGGGGCGCAGGATTTCGGCCAGAAACCCGTAATCGTCCACGCTGTTGCCGATGGGCTGGGGCCGGCCTGCATCATCGTCCAACGGCGAATAGTCGGCCCGCAAGGCACCGGCCGCGCGCGAAATCCGCCCGTCGGGATGCGTGACGAGCGCGGTCAGCTCGGTCGTGTCGTCGTCCCCGGCGGTGGCGGCATCCGCTGCGGCCCGGAAGATAAGCTCGGCCACATCGGCGTTGCGCGCAGCCTCGATGGACAGCGGCGCGCGGGCCAGATCGAGCACCGTTTCGCGATACCCCGCGTCCCGCAGCGCCTGCTGGGGGCTCGGCGCGATCACTTCCGGCGGCCTGCCATAGCTGCGGACCAGCGAGTTGAGAATGTCGGGTGTGACCTCGACCCCTTTCAGCAACTCCAGCATGCGGAACCAGTGCGACCCCAGCCTGCGATCGCGCCCGCCGCCCATACGCAGATAGCTGAGCACGCCCTGGTTCAGTTTCATGCGCAACTGGTTGGCCGAGCGGATCGGCAGATGCAGCAGGCCGAACCCCGCGTCGCGGGGCGTATGGTCCAGCCCGTTCTGCCCGTGGCTGAGACTGTGATACCCCTGCGCCGCCCAGGCGCGCGCCCGGTCGATCTTGCCCGGCTGAAAGGCAACTTTTACGTAATCTCCGGGCTGATCGGGCAGAAGCACCGCGGTGCCGGACACCTGATCGACGTCGAACTCCCAATAGCTCGCGGGAATGACGTTGGACCACCGCATGGAAATCACCGGCGCGTCCCGCAGACCGGTCAGCGCCGCATGAAAGGCCTCGCGATCCTTGAACGGCAGGAATTCATCGGCATCCAGCATGAACTGCCAATCCATATCTGCAATCGGGTCATGGCTGCGCAGCACGTGGTTGATCACCAAGGCCTGATGATACCCCGCTTCATCAAATTGCAGAACACGGACCCGGGGCGATGCCCGCTGCACGCTTTGAAGGAATTCAAGCGTTCCGTCATCGGACCGGTGGTCGATCAGGACAATGTCGTCGAAAAGCGCCAGCAGGTGTTCGACAAACGGCTTGATGATGTCGATTTCATTGCGCACCAGCGCCACGACTCCACAGCGCAGATCCGCCGTCGGCAGGTCGGCCGGGCCGGGCTCTGCCGCGATGCGCACCGGTGCCCGCGACGGGCGGCTGTAACGGCCTTCCGCCCGGCCTTCGCGCAAGTAGTGGACAAACGGGTTCAGATTGCGCGCCCGCACGTCCGGATTTGCCGCCAGATAGAAATCGGTGGAAAATTCGCGGCAAGGGTCGCGGCCCTCGCGCCAGCCCCGGGCCATGAAATGCGCCAGCAGATCTTCATCCGCGGCCAGATCGGTGTTGGTCGCACGATAGAAGGCGGGGTCGAACTGGGCGGTCACCAGCGCCAGATCCTTGTCGGCAGGGGCGGAGTGCCCGTCCGCGCTTGCCGCGGTCTGGCGTCGTTCGGCGCGGCCATATTGTTCATAATGGACGAGGGCATTCGCACCGCTATTGGCCACGTCGGTATTCATCGTCAGATAGAACCGGGTTGAAAATTCCGGACCAGGATCGCGCGCCGCCGCGCCCGAGGCGTTCAGAAAATGCCGGGCCAGATCTTCGTTGCGGCCCTGTACACCATAGCGTTGGGCGTACCACTCCGGATCGAACAGCCGGGAGTGCAGGACAATCTGCAGGTCATCGGGGTCAGGGGCGCTAGCCGAATCCTCGCGGATTGATTTACGAAAGATTTTTCCGAAACCTGCCATTGGATAATGTCGTCCTTATGCGCTCAGGAATTGATTTATGCCGCTGCGCCGGGACCCAGACAAGGGCTGAAACCCGGTTGGAATTCACCCCGCCTAAGACGCAGGTGTCGGCTGGAAAAATCGCAGGTTGCCCGGCGCGAAAGCGTGAATATCGGCCCATTCGTTTTTCTGGCCGGGATTGTTGCGCTGCAGGTGGCGCCAGATCACCTGTTCGCGGACACAATCGTCAATGGTGCCCCACGGGGCCGCGACCTCTTTCCCGAAGGGGCCGGAACTGCCCTGCACGAACCGGTGCTCGACGCTCAGACCTTCACGTGCGGGATCGGGCTGCCGAATCTGCGGCACCTCGCGTTGGCGCGCCACCGCGAAACGGGTGTAGCCCATGCCGAAAAGCAAGGCGGCCCCGGCAAACGAACTGGCCTCGTAAGACACATAGACCGGACGAATGGGCATAGGGCGAAGGGCCCGGATCGCGATGTCGTCACTGCCTTCAATGTCGATCTTCAGATAATAAGGCACGCCATATTCGCGAAACACGGAATCAAGCGCGCGGGCCGGCACCTCGATGCGATCCGCGCCGCCGCCGCGGGCCCCCAAATGTTCATGGGCCGAAGACCATTCGGTGACGGTTCGGTTTACATGGAATTCCGAAACGCCGTCGCGGTCCGCCACGCAGGTGTGCAGGATCGTCAGCCGGCCTTGCGCGATCGGTTCGGCGAACTGTTCGGCGTTGCGGGCACACAGAGCCGGATTGGCCTCGACCGCCAGAACACGGAAGCCCTTTTTCAGATAAAATTCCGTATCTTCCCCGGTATGCATGCCGACATCGCAGATCAGATCCGGACAGGCGCGAAGGCTATCCCCGGCGCTGGCGGATGTATCGGCGCGATCTTTCATTCCGTGTGCTCCCTGTCGTGGACAGCAGCGTAACCCCATCGCGCCGGGGCAATGCAAGGGGAAACCCTACACGAAATCGTTCTGGTCGATTGTCCCGATGAAGCCCTGGAGGATGATTGTTTCGGCTGCGGCGGTGATGACGGTGTTTGTGCCGGAGCTCTGGTCGACGGTGACGTCGGCGAAGCCGGTGACGCCGGTGATGGCGGTGACGTCGATCAGGTCGACGCCGTCCTCCCAGTCGTTGATGCGGTCGGTGCCCGCGCCGTCGGCGAAGACGAACGTGTCGGTGAACCCGTCCGCGCCGCCGCCCAGGAGCGTGTCGTTGCCGCCCGCGCCCCCCGACAGCCGGTCGGCGCCCGCATGGCCGAAGATCACGTCGTCGCCCAGGCCTCCGGTCAGCGTGTCGTTGCCCGCATTGCCCAGCATGGTCAGCGCGCTGGCATAGCCGGTGGCGTCGATCGCCTCGGCGCCCGCGACCCCGTCGATGCGTTCCAGCCCGGTCCAGCTGCCGTCGATGGCGATCGACAGCCCCGCCTTGACCAGCACCGCCCGGTCCACGCCCGCGCCGCCATCGACCACCCGGTCGCCGGCGTCGTCGAGATAGAAGAAATCGTCCCCCGCGCCGCCGTCGAACAGGTCCGCCCCGGTGCCGCCGAACAGGAAATCCTGCCCGCCGCCGCCCGTCAGCGTGTCGTCCCCGGCGCCGCCGAAGATCAGGTCGCTGCCCGATCCGCCGGTCAGCGTATCCGCGCCGTCCTGGCCGTTGATCACCTGATCCTCGGCCGAGCCCGCCGCCGTCACCACGTCGTCGCCCGCGCTGAGGCTCACCCGTTCGATCCCGGTCCAGCCCGAAATATCGAGGCTCAGCCCAAAGACCCCGGCCTCGACCCGCGCCCGGTCCAGACCGCTGCCGCCATCGGCCACGGTTTCGCCGCTGTCATCGACGAAGATCACATCGTCCCCGGCCCCGCCCGAGAACACGTCCGCGCCCGTGCCGCCCGCGAGCACATCGACGCCGTCATTGCCCACAAGCGTGTCGTCCCCGGCATTGCCGAAGATCACGTCATTGGCCGACCCGCCGGTCAGCGTATCGTCGCCGCCATTGCCCAGCAGCACCAGCGCCGTCGTAAAGGACGACCCGTCAATCACGTCGTCGCCCGCATCCCCGTCCACGCGTTCGACCGAGGACCAGCCCGCCAGACTGACCGACAGACCGCTCGCATTGTCGATCCGCACCCGGTCCGTGCCCGCGCCGCCATCCACGACGTCCCCGGACGAATCGACATAGGCATAATCATTGCCCGTTCCGCCGATCATCGTATCGTCGCCCGCGTTACCAAAAAGGAAATCCTGCTTGGCGCCGCCGTTCAGGATATCGTTGCCCAGCCCCCCCTGAAGCTGGTCGGATTCAAACCCGCCCAGCAGCGTGTCGGCGCCGCTATTGCCAAGCAATATCAAGGATGTAAACACAGACGAGCCGTCCAGCGTGTCATCGCCCCCGGCCCCATCCACACGCTCGATCCCGGTCCAGAGCGACAGATCCAGGATCAGCCCCAGCGACGTCTCGAACCGAACCCGATCCGTCCCCGCACCCCCGTCGACAACGTCCCACGCCCCGTCGACAAACAACTGATCGTCCCCGTCCCCGCCCGACAACAGGTCAGCCCCAGAACCGCCAAATATCACGTCGTTGCCCAAGCCGCC
>JAGQRU010000128.1 GCA_020425105.1 Paracoccaceae bacterium | reverse complement strand
TCAAGTCCCTCCACCCGCACCACTTCCCGAGGCCGGGGCAAGGGCCCCTGAATCCCCTCAGCTTATCGGTATTTCGGGATTATCGGGTCGGCACGAGAGCGTCAAAGGCGGTCTCTAAGCTCCGTGATCGTAGCGCTCACTCGCATTTGATTTCCTTCGCCGATTTTTACAAGTACGTGTCCATTATGACAACGCGTCGGGCACGATTCGCCATTTTGGCGGCCAAACGGATGGTAGGGCTTCTGCTCCTCCTGGCGTTGTTTGTTTCTCAATCCGTGATGTATGCCAAAGCCACGCCAGACTCCGGGGCTCATGATCAGCATCAAGCGCATGCGGCCCATCAGGCCGACTGCCAAGTGACCGCGTCGACCCTGTCCGGCGCAGCAGCGGAAGAGGTCTGTTCAGACCACGCTGCCATGGCACATTGTTCCGTGGCGTCCTGCTGTTTTCACTGCGCGGCCGTTTGGGCAGATGCCGGATTCTATGGCGTGCCGACTGCCCAAAACCATCGTGCCAAAGACGAAAACGCCGTCTTTTCACGCCCTTCAAGCCCTCAAGACCGCCCGCCCCGCCTCGTCTGATCGTCCTGTCGAGCGGCTGGTGCATTCCAAGCGTCAGCCCCCTTTGTCCGATTAGAAACGATCTGCCCCCCCTGCAGGTCCAAGTCGAGGTCTTTCATGCGTGGACGTTATTCCGCCCTGAGCATTATTGCGCTCGCTGCCGGCGTGGCCGGAGGTATCTATCTGGAACGATTGTATCTCAACCCGGCGGCAACAGCGGGTTCCGACGGGCCAGAGGTGCTCTATTGGGTGGCGCCCATGGACCCGAATTTCCGCCAGCCCGGGCCGGGCAAGTCGCCCATGGGGATGGATCTGATCCCGGTCTATGCGGGGCAGGAGCCCACGGGCGATCCTGCCGAAGTGACGCTGTCCGCCGCGGAAATCAATGCCATCGGCGTGCGGACGGCGTTCGCGCAGATGTCGGATATCTCGCACCGCATCGAAACGGTGGGCTTCGTCGGCTATGACGAGCATTTGACCAGCCATGTGCACACACGCGTGGACGGTTGGATCGAAGTTCTCAATGTGCGTGCGGTAGGCGACCAGGTGCGCAAGGGTGATGTCCTGTTTGAGTTGTTCTCGCCCGAGTTCGGCATCGCGAGTTTTGATTTCATTCGTGCGACCGAAGGCGGGGTGGGCATTCCTCTGGAAGCCGCGCGCAACAAGCTGCGCAGCCACGGAGCCACGGAAAGCCAGATCGCAGAGATCGAGGCGTCAAGAGAAGTGGTGCGGCGCATTCGCGTCGAAGCGCCCCGGGATGGTGTCGTTATCGGCCTTGCTGCCGCCGATGGCATGTTTCTGCAGCCCGGCACGCAAGCTGTATCAATCACCGATCTCAGCGAGGTCTGGCTGATCGTGGATGTGTTCGAACGCGACATTGCCCGCATGACGGACGATATGCGTGCGGTTGCGCGTTTCGAACATTTGCCGGGGCGGACCTTCGAAGGTACGATCGATTACGTTTATCCCGAGCTTGATCCGAAGACCCGCACGTTGCCGGTGCGGCTGCGCTTTGACAATGCCGAGGGTCTGTTGCGGCCGAACATGTTCGGCACGGTCAGCCTTGTTCCCGGCCGGACCCGGAGCGGTCTGACGGTGCCGTCAGAGGCGATCATCCGCACCGGAGCGGCCGAACGGGTCATCCTGAAAACCGGTGAAGGAACGTTCAAGCCACGGCTGATCACCACGGGGCTGCGCGACAACTTTGGCGGCGGCGGGCGTACCGAGGTGGTTCAGGGCCTCGCCCCGGGGGAGGAGGTCGTTGCATCGGCGCAATTCCTGATCGACAGCGAAAGCGCGCTCAGCGCGGGACTGATGCGCATGGCCCCCACCGACGAAGCCCCGGCGCGGGGCACGGGCGAGCTTGTCGCGCTGGATCGCGATGCGCGCCTGGCGACAATCCGGCATGGCGCTCTCGACAGTCTGGACTGGCCCGCCATGACATCGCGCTTTCCGGTTCGCGCGGATATCGCGCTGGACCGCCTCGCCCCGAGAACGCAGGTCGTCTTTCGTGCGGCGCGCGGAGCGGACGGGCTTCTGGGTTTGGTTGAGCTTGGCAGTGACGATGGCATCGCGGCGACCGGAAGCGGGACCGTGATGGCGGTGACGGCGGACGGAAAGCTGACGCTGGCACACGATCCGATCCCGGAGCTTGGCTGGCCTGCCATGCAGATGGATATGCCGGTCAGGGGGTTTGACCCGGCCGCTGTGCCGCTGGAGGCCCAGATCGAGTTCGATCTTAGCAAGGGCGACGACGGTCTCTTCACCATCATCGCTGTTCGCGCGGGCGGAGCAGGGGCCGCCCCTGCCATGGCCGAACCGATGCCCGATGAAGCGCCAGCGATTGTCGTCACGGGCACCATTGACGCGTACGATGCGGCCACCCGAACGGCCACCATCACACATGGTCCGATCGTTCACATCGGCATGCCCGGGATGACGATGGGCTTTGCCGTCGATCCGTCGCTTGACCCTGCGGCGGTGCCCGTCGGCATCGAGGCCGAACTGACCTTTGCGCGACCCGACGGGATGACGATGATCCTGAAACAGATCGCGCCGGTGATGCCCCCGATGGAAGTCGGCGGAACCATCAACTCGGTGGACCTTGATGCAGGCATGGCCAACATCAGCCACGGCCCCATGACCGAAATCGGGATGCCGGGCATGACGATGGACTTCGCGCTCGATACGCGGCTTGACCCCGCCACCTTGCCTGTGGGGCGCGCGGTCACGCTGCTGCTGCATCGCAATGCCGACTTCTCCATGACGCTGGTCGGCGCGCGGGCTCAAGAGGTTCTGCAATGATCCGGGCGATCATCGTCGCCTCGATCGCCAACCGGGTCATCATCCTGGCGCTGGCGGTCATGATGGGCATCGCCGGCATCTGGGCGATCGGCAAAACCCCGGTGGACGCGATCCCCGATCTGTCGGACGTGCAGGTGATCGTACGCACGCCCTTCGCCGGGCAGGCCCCGCAGGTGGTTGAGGATCAGGTCACCTATCCCATCGCAACCGCCATGCTGGCGGTTCCGGGGGCCAGCGATGTGCGCGGGTTTTCGTTTTTCGGCGACAGCTATGTTTATGTGGTGTTCGAGGACGGCACCGATCTTTACTGGGCGCGCACGCGGGTTCTGGAATATCTGGGTCAGATCACCGCGAACCTGCCCGATGGGGTGGCGCCCCAGCTGGGGCCGGATGCCACGGGCGTCGGCTGGATCTATCAATACACCCTGATCGATCGAACCGGCGGGCACGATCTGGCGCAGTTGCGCACCCTTCAGGACTGGTTCCTGAAATACGAGCTTCAGACCGTCGACGGCGTGTCCGAGGTCGCTACCATCGGCGGCATGGTCAAACAATATCAGGTGGTCGTCGATCCGAACAAGCTGCGGGCCTTCGACGTGACCCTGTCCCAGATCCGCGGCGCCATTCAAAACGCCAATCGCGAAACCGGCGGGTCGGTGATCGAGATGGGCGAGGCCGAATTCATGGTCCGGTCCACCGGCTATGTCGACGATCTTGCCGATCTGGCCAAGGCGCCCTTGATGGTAAACCAGCGGGGCGCGGCGCTGACGCTTGGCGACGTGGCCGATATCCGGCTTGGCCCCGAGATGCGGCGCGGTGTCGGAGAATTGGACGGCCAAGGCGACGCGGTCGGCGGCGTCGTGATCCTGCGCTGGGGCGGCAATGCGCTGGCCACCATCAAGGCGGTCGAGACGCGGATCGAAGAATTGCGGGCCTCGCTCCCCGACGGCGTCGAGATCGTCACGACCTACAATCGCGCCGGCGTGATCGAACGCGCCATCGAGAACCTGCAGAAGAAACTGACCGAAGAATTCATCGTCGTCGTCCTGGTCTGCGCGGCCTTCCTTCTGCACATGCGTTCGTCCCTGGTGATCCTGCTCTCGTTGCCTTTGGGCATTTTTGCCGCTTTCATCGTCATGAAACTGCAGGGCGTGAATGCCAACATTATGAGCCTCGGCGGTATCGCCATTGCCATCGGCGCAATGGTGGATGCGGCGATCGTGATGATAGAGGCGATGCATCGGCGGCTGGAGAAAGAAAAGCTGACGGCCGGGAACCGATGGCGGATCGTCACGGAATGCGCGACCGAAGTCGGACCGGCCCTGTTCTTTTCGCTGGCGATCATCACCGTCAGCTTTCTGCCGGTCTTCGTGCTGGAAAGCCAGGAGGGCCGCCTTTTCAAGCCGCTGGCCTTCACCAAGACCTACGCCATGGCGGCGGCTGCGATCTTGTCGATCACGCTGGTCCCGGTGCTGATGGGCTATTTCGTGCGCGGGCGCATCCTGCCCGAGCACAAGAACCCGCTGAACCGGATCGTGATCTGGGCGTATCGCCCCTTTCTGGATGCGGCCGTGGCGTGGCCTTGGGCCACCACGCTGCTGGCGGGCGTGCTGGTGGCGTCGATGTGGTGGCCGCTGCAGCGGATCGGGACGGAGTTCATGCCCGAGCTTAACGAGGGTGATTTCCTCTATATGCCGACGCTCTATCCCGGTGTGTCGATCGGCAAGGCGCGCGAGGTCTTGCAGCAGACCGACAGGCTGATCGCGACCGTGCCCGAGGTGCTGACGGTCCATGGCAAGCTCGGCCGTGCGGATACGGCCACCGACCCGGCGCCGCTGACAATGATCGAAACCACGGTCCAGCTGCGCCCCGAAGAAGACTGGCGCGACGGGATGACGATGGACATGATCCGGGACGAACTGGATCGTGTGGTGCAGATCCCCGGCGTCACGAATGTCTGGATCCAGCCGATCAAAAACCGCATCGACATGCTGGCGACCGGTATCAAGACGCCGGTGGGCGTCAAGATCTCGGGGGCCGACCTGAGCGTGATCGAGCAGATCGGGATTGAGATCGAGCGCGTCGTGGCGGGTATCGAAGGCACCGCATCGGCCTATGCCGAACGGCCCATCGGGGGGCGTTTTGTCGAAATTGACGTGAACCGCGACGCCGCCGCGCGCTATATGATGAGCGTGCGCGATGTGCAGGACGTGGTGCAGACGGCCATCGGCGGCATGCAGGTGTCGGAATCCGTCGAGGGGCTGGAACGCTTTCCGATCAACCTGCGCTATCCGCAGGAATGGCGGAACAGCCCTGAACGGCTGCGCGACCTTCCGGTGGTCACGCCTTCGGGCGCGCATATCCCGCTGGGGGCCATGGCCGAGATCAGGGTGGTCGACGGTCCGGGCATGATCCGGTCGGAAAACGCCCGCCGCACCGGGTTTGTATTCATCGACATCACGGGGCGCGATCTGGGCGGCTATGTCACCGAGGCGCGGCAGGCGGTTGCGAACGAAGTGACCCTGCCGCCCGGCTATTCCATCACCTGGTCCGGCCAGTACGAATATATCGAACGCATGCAGGAACGGCTGAAGCTGGTCGCCCCGGCCACGCTGCTGATCATCACATTAATGCTTTTCATGGCCTTCAACCGGGTCATCGAGGTGGGCATCATCCTCGCCGCGCTGCCGGTGGCGCTGGCGGGCGGGGTGTGGTTCCTGTGGTATCTCAGCTTTGACATTTCGGTCGCTGTTCTGGTGGGCTTCATCGCCCTGGCGGGCGTCGCCGTCGAAACCGCCATCGTGATGCTGTTGTACCTCAACCTGTCCTGGGAGAAGCGCAAGAAGCTGGCCATGGCCGAGGCGCGCGAGATGACGCCCACCGATGTCGAAGAGGTTGTCTTCGAAGGGGCGCTGCTGCGCGTGCGGCCCAAGGTGATGACCGTCGCGACCATCTTCGCCGGGCTGATCCCGATCATGCATGGCACCGGGACGGGGTCGGAGATCATGCAGCGGATCGCGGCCCCCATGGTCGGGGGCATGGCGACGGCAACGCTTCTGACGCTCTTCGTGATCCCTGCGATCTTCGTGATCTGGAAGCGGCTTGCCCTGACCCGGGTCAATCGCGAACTGCACAACATCGCCGTGGCGGCCCCGGCGGAATGATCCTGAAACGCTCAACCACAACCTGAAAGGCACTCATGAAACACGTCACTCTGGCCCTCGTGGCAACGCTTCTGACCGCACCTGCGGCCTTTGCCCAGATGAACCATTCCTCCATGGATCATTCCAACATGCACATGACCGACACGCAGATGGAGAACGCGGTTCACGCCAAGGCAATCGTCAATTCCATCGCCGACGGCTCGGCCAATGTCAGCCACGAACCGATCCCCGAGATCGGCTGGCCTGCCATGACCATGGATCTTTCCCTTGCTCCCGACGCGCAGATGATGGGCGACGTCGCGGCAGGCGACAGTGTGATCCTGATGCTGATCAAGGGCGATGATGGCATGTACATGATCGGTGCCATCATGCCCGAGTGACCCCCGGCGCGAGAAGCACCGCCGCAGGCAAAGGCAGTGGACCGGTTGCCTGCGGCCGACATTAGGCAAGAGGCTTCTCGACCGAACGCCCGTTGAGGGCGCGGGATCGCCGCCCTGAACCGTGCGGGTTGTGCCCCACTTCGGCCGGGCCGAAGCCGCGCCCTTGGGCCTTTGCGATCAGGTGCTGGAACTGCTGGACGACGGCGTGCTGCCGGTTGTCGTCCCGGGCAGAATGATGACTGTGGTGGAGGTCGTCGTCGTGCTCGGTGCCTTCGGGATCAGCGGGCCGTTTCGCGCAGGGTCTCGATCATCAGCGACACATTGTCGGGATCCGCGTCAGGCGTGATCCCGTGGCCGAGATTGAAGATATGCGCCCCGCCCGAAAATGCGCTGCGGATCCGGCGCACCTCGTCCACCAGATCCTGGCCGCCGGTGACCATATGGCCCGGCGCCAGATTGCCCTGCACGCATCCGTCCACCTGCACGTTTTCGGCGGCCCATTCGGCGGAAACGGAGTTGTCCAGCGCGACACAGTCGGCGCCGCTGGCCTTCGCGAAACCGATATATTTGTCGCCCGCTTCCCGCGGGAAGGCGATGACCGGCACGCCGGGGTGGCGGGCTTTCAGGGCCGCGATGATCTGGCGCGCGGGTTCCAGCGCGTAATTGTCGAAATCGGCGCCCTTCAACGACCCGGCCCAGCTGTCGAAGAGCTTGACGACTTCGGCACCGGCGTCGATCTGGGCCGACAGATATTCGATGGTCGCATTGGTCAGGCGCCCGATAAGGGCATTGAAAAGCTGCCGGTTTTCGGCCTTCAGAGCGTGGGCGGGCCCCTGATCCGGCGTCCCGCGTCCGGCAATCATATAGGTCGCCACGGTCCAGGGCGCGCCGGCAAATCCGATCAGCGCGGTGTCGTCGGGCAATTCGCGGCGCAGGATGCGCAGGGTTTCATAAACCGGGGCCAGATGATCGTGGATGGCGTCAGCATGTTTCAGCTTGCCGAAATCCTCGGGCGTGGTGGTGGTGGACAGCCGCGGGCCTTCGCCGGTGACAAACCACAGATCGGCGCCCAGAGCATCGGGGATCAGCAGAATATCGGCAAAAAGGATCGCCGCATCGAACCCGAAGCGGCGGATCGGCTGCAGCGTGACTTCCGCCGCCAGATCCGGCGTGTAGCAGAGCGACAGGAAATCACCGGCCTGTTCGCGCGTCGCGCGGTATTCCGGCAGGTATCGGCCCGCCTGCCGCATCATCCAGATCGGCGGAACGGCCTGCACCTCGCCAGCCAGGCTGCGCAGCAGTTTTTTCGGTTCGGCCATCTTGTCCCCCACTGGTCTGGTTGCGGGTTCGTCCCGCGTTTGGCACAGAAAGTCAACGCGAGGACGGTTGTCTCTGTGACGCGGCGCTATTAGGGAAAACGAATGATGATTTCGCTGCCCACCCCGACCTCGCCGCTGCGCATCGGAACGCGCGGCTCTCCGCTTGCCCTGGCGCAGGCTTATGAAACCCGCGACCGGCTGGCGGCGGCATTCGCGCTGGCCAACGATGCGTTTGAAATCGTGGTGATCAAGACCACCGGCGACAAGGTGCTGGACCGGCCGCTGAAAGAGATCGGCGGCAAGGGGCTGTTCACCAAAGAGATCGAAGAGGCGATGCTGGCCGGACGCATCGACATCGCCGTGCATTCGATGAAGGACATGCCGGTCGATCAGCCCGAGGGGCTGGTGCTGGATTGCTATCTGCCGCGTGAAGATGTGCGCGATGCCTTCGTGTCGGACCGCCATGCCTGCCTGGCTGACCTGCCCGAAGGGGCGGTCGTGGGATCGTCGAGCCTGCGCCGCCGGGCGCAACTGATGCACCGCCGCCCGGATCTGCAGCTGGTGGAGTTCCGCGGCAATGTGCAGACGCGCATGGCCAAGTTGTCGGGCGGTGTGGCCGAGGCGACGTTTCTGGCCATGGCCGGGCTGCGGCGGCTGGGTCTTGCGGGGGTGGCGCGCGATGCCATGTCCGTCGATGACATGCTTCCCGCGGTGGCACAGGGGGCGATCGGCATCGAACGCCGCGCCCGGGACGCGCGCAGCGCCGCCATGCTGGAGGCGGTCCATGATGGCCCCACCGGGCAAAGGCTGGCCGCCGAACGCGCGTTTCTTGCCGCCCTTGACGGATCGTGCGAAACCCCGATTGCCGGGCTGGCAGAGCTTGACGGCGGCAGCCTGACATTGCGTGGTGAAATCTTGCGCCCGGACGGGTCCGAAGCGGTGGCGGAGGCCGACAGCGCCCCCGTTGAAGACGGCGCCGCGCTGGGCCGTGATCTGGCGCAGCGGCTGTTGTCCCGCGCCGGACCCGGCTTCTTTGACTGGCGCGCGGGGTAGGGCGCCACCCTATTGCAAAAGAGTCACATTCGGGCGGTATGCGATTTCAACCGTTCCCGTCGGACGCGCAGGAGACTGAAGAATGCCCATTGATCTGACCCAAAACGACGACGGCTACGATTGGCTCGAGGCAGAGCTGGCCGATACGCTGGACGAAGAGTTCGAGCTTGAGATTTCCGAACCGGCCCTGTCGCTGGAAATCCGCAAGATCTATCGCAAGGCGCATCCGCCGTCATTGGAACGGCGCGACTATTTCAGGAAGCTCCTGTCCCTGCAGTCCGAACTGATCAAGCTGCAGGACTGGGTGCAGCATTCCGGTGAGAAGGTCGTCGTGATCTTCGAAGGCCGCGACAGCGCGGGCAAGGGCGGGGTGATCAAACGGATCACCCAGCGTCTGAACCCCCGGGTCTGCCGCGTTGTGGCGCTGCCCGCCCCCAGCGAGCGGGAAAAATCCCAGTGGTATTTTCAGCGGTATGTGCCGCATCTGCCTGCGGCTGGCGAAATCGTTCTGTTCGACCGGTCTTGGTACAACCGGTCCGGCGTGGAACGGGTGATGGGCTTTGCCAATGGCGATCAGGTCGAACAGTTCTTCAACGACGTGCCGGAATTCGAACGCATGCTGGTGCGGTCGGGGATCCGGCTGATCAAGTACTGGTTCTCGATCACGGACGAGGAACAGCAGATGCGGTTCCTGATGCGCATTCACGATCCGCTGAAGCAATGGAAACTGTCGCCGATGGACCTGCAATCGCGGGTGCGTTGGGAACAATACACCAAGGCCAAGGAAGAAACCCTGGCCCGGACCAATATTCCCGAAGCGCCCTGGTTCATCGTCGAAGGCAACGACAAGAAGCGCGCGCGGCTGAACTGCATCGATCACCTGCTGAGCCAGATCCCCTACGAACCCGTGCCGCATGAGGAAATCACCCTGCCGGAGCGGGTCTATAACCAGCAATACGAACGCGCCGTGCTGCCGCCGGAGCTTTACGTGCCGCGCAAATACTAGACGCGCCGGACCGGCGCGGCGCGGCGGGATCGCAGGCCCGCCGCGGTCGCGCATGCCAGTGCGCTGCCAAGAAGCGGCAGACCTGCCGGCAGCGGCACTTGCGCTCCGGCGCTGGTAAAGGTCATGTCCGTCCATTCGCCGCTCAGCGGGTCGCCGAAAATGACCCTGGCAAGGGATTCCCGGCCCGCGCCGATCACATAGCTGGTGATCGAATATTCGGCGATCATGACGTGTTTGGGATCGGTGATGTTCAGGGCCGAAAGGTCGAAGCTGCCCTGAATGGGATTGGCCCAGAACTCGGCGCCATAATCGGTGATCGGAATGCCCGCGCTGTTGTCGACCTGTATCAGGGAAAAGGTCCCGGGCAGGTTCGATGTGTACGAGAAATTGTCGAACTGCGCGCCGGTCGGCCCCGTCTCGCCCTGCAGGGTCATGTCAGCACGAAACGCTTCGATCCCGTCAAAGCTCAGAACGGCTGAAATATTGGCGATGACGGGTCCCTTGATTGCCGGGTCGCGCCCTGAATCTTCCACATGCAGCCTGATCTGGGGAATCTGGTAATTCACCTCTTTCATGTGATGCACGCTGTCGTACCCGATCCGGTAAGAGATATGGTCGGGATTGATGGTTTCCATCAGATAGTGATTGGCGCCGGATCCCATCTCGAACGCCAGTTCCGGCCCTTGTCCCTTGATCTTGATGCCCGCGAAATATTGGGAATAGAAGGTCGGTACCGGGACATTCACATCCATCGGGTTCGTCGCGGTGTGGGACAGGTTGTCTACCGGCGTGTGGGTGCCCACCAGATCGATCATCCGGAGCGAGGCGAGCCCGAACACGCCCCAAGGGGCCTGTCGTATCGTTGTGGTGGATGCGGACGCGGCGGTGGCGAGGAAAAAAACGGTCAGCGCCGAAATGGTACCAAGAGACTGCGGTTGCATGGAACACCTCCTTTCCCTTGGGTTAAGTAAAAATTAACCCTAAGGGTCCCGGCGATGCAACTCCGGGATTGCCTACCGCAACGCTGGATCGTGTTCCCGGTCTAGACTGTCAGCAGGGCGCGCATTTCGTCGTCGATCATGTCGGACCGCAGACCCGATTTGACCACCTGACCCCGATCCATGACATAGAAGCTGTCGCACAGATCGCGGGCGAAATCGTAATACTGTTCCACCAGCAGGATCGCCATGTCGCCCTTGTCCCGCAGATAGGAAATCGCCCGGCCGATATCCTGAATGATCGACGGCTGGATGCCTTCGGTGGGCTCGTCCAGCACCAGCAGCTTGGGCTGCATCACCATGGCGCGCCCGATGGCCAATTGCTGCTGCTGACCGCCCGAAAGGTCCCCGCCGCGCCGGCCCAGCATGTCCTTCAGCACCGGAAACAGATCGAACACCTCGTCCGGCACCTTGCGTTCCCCGCGCGGCAGCAGGCAGAACCCGGTTTCCAGGTTTTCCTTGACCGTCAGCAGCGGAAAGATCTCGCGCCCCTGCGGCACCGACGCGATGCCCGCGCGGGCACGGGCATCGGATTTCGACCGTCCCAGATCCTGCCCCTGCCAGGATATTCTGCCGCCAGAGATGTGATGCCGCCCGACAATGGCGCGCAGCAGCGTGGTCTTGCCCACCCCGTTTCGGCCCAGCACCGTGGTGACCTTGCCCGGTTCCGCCGTCAGGGACACGCCGCGCAAGGCACGCGCCGCGCCATAGTGCAGTTCGATTTTTTCGACACTCAGCATGGTTCAGCGCCCCAGATAGACTTCAATCACTTGTTCATTGGCCGATACGTGATCCAGCGATCCTTCGGCCAGCACGTGGCCCTGATGCAGAACCGTGACCCGGCAATCCAGCGCCCGGACGAATTCCATATCGTGTTCGACCACCACCACCGTGTGTTTGCCCGCGATCTGGCGCAGCAGGTCGGCGGTGCGCATGGTTTCGGCGTCGGTCATGCCGGCGGCGGGTTCGTCCACCAGAAGAAGCTCGGGATCCTGCGCCAGCAGCATGCCGATTTCCAGCCATTGCTTCTGGCCATGGCTCAGATCGCCCGCCATCCAGTCGGCGACCTGCGACAGCTTCACCAGTTCCAGCAGTTCGGTAATCCGGCGGGATTCCTCGCGCGATTTGCGATGAAACAGCGTGGCCCAGACCGACCGGTCTTCCTTCAGCGCCAAGGCGATGTTGTCCCAAACGGTCTGGGTTTCGAACACCGTGGGTTTCTGGAACTTGCGGCCGATGCCCAAACGGGCGGAGTCGGCCTCGTCGGTCTGGGTCAGGTCGACGGACTGGTTCCACAGGACCTCTCCCTCGTCGGGGCGGGTCTTGCCGGTGATGATGTCCATCAT
>JAGQRU010000127.1 GCA_020425105.1 Paracoccaceae bacterium | reverse complement strand
TCGGCCTGCTGATCATGTTTGCGGTCTTCAACCGCTTCGACAAAAGCTATGAGGAAGCGGCGCGCGATCAGGGGGCCAGCGCCTGGCAGACCTTCGCCCATGTGGTTCTGCCGATCATCGCGCCGTCACTGATCGGGGTGGCCCTGTTCGGCTTCACGCTCAGCTATGACGAATTCGCCCGGACGCTGCTGACCTCGGGCAGCTACAACACCCTGCCGCTCGAGATCTTCGGCATGACCACGAATGTGACCACGCCGGTCATCTTCGCGCTCGGCACGCTGACCACGATATTTTCCTTCGTCATCATCGCGGTATTCTTCCTGACCCTGTGGATCCTGTCGCGCCGGCGCAAGGGCACCACTTCGGATGCGGGAAAAGGGATGGTCTGATCGCCCATGCCCGTGATCCTGATCAACCCCAACAGCACCGCTGCGATGACCCAAAGCGCCCTTGCCGCGGCACGCGGCGCGGCGCCGGGCACCGAATTCGACGCCTGGACGTCGCATGCAGGTCCCCCCGCGATTCAGGGCGATGCTGACGGCCGCGCGGCGGTGCCGCCGCTTCTGGACCTGGTGGCGCGCGCCGATGCACAGGGCGCGGATGCGATCGTGATCCTGTGTTTCGACGATACCGGTCTGGCAGAGGCGCGCCAAAGCGCCCGCTGCCCGGTTCTTGGGATCGGTCAGGCCGCCTATACGATGGCCAGTCTGATGGCCGACCGCTTTTCGGTGGTCACGACGCTCGACGTCTCTCTGCCGGTGCTGCAAGCCAATATCGACGCGCAGGGATATGCGGAACGGGTGTCCAGTCTGCGCGCCTGCGGCGTGCCGGTGCTGGATCTGGAACACCATCCCGACGCGGTGCTTGATCGCGTGGCAACCGCGATCCGCGCCGCTGTGGCCGTCGATCCGGGGCCGGTGATCCTGGGCTGCTCGGGCATGGTGAATGTGGCCCCTGCCTTGCGGATTCTAACCGGTCTGACATTGATCGACGGGGTGACCGCGGCCGCGCGATTGGTTGAGGCGCAGGCGATTTTCGCCCCGCGCGGTGTGGCGGCAAGCATGCCCTGACCGGCAAGATAGGCTGAGTTTCGCGCATGTTAGGCGCTGAAATGCCACGAATGGGCGTAAAATCACGCGAAGTTCACCCACTGTGTGCAGCAACGCAGCATTTCATCTTTACCGCGCCCTAAAACTCGCCATACCAAGCAGTTATGAATGGTCTGCATGAACCGGTGACCCGATGCGACACAGCATCGGTCAGGACCACAGAGACGGCGTTCTCTGTGTTGGCCGCGCGTTTTAAGGCATCCCGCTGCCGCCTTTCCCGGCCCGGTCGCCACGCGCCGCATGAGGGGGGCTGAGCAATGCAGGACGAAGCCTGGAAATCGCTTTTGACCGGCGATGAACATGCGGTCGCGGCGGATACGCGCGAACCGCTGCTGGCCGTATTCGGCCCGCTTCAGGACGCGCGCAAACATCAGCGCCCCTGTATCGTAGCGCAGCTGGGCCTGTCGCTGGACGGGCGGATTGCCACCCAGACGGGCGATTCAAAATATATCAACGGGCGCCATGCGCTGACCCATCTGCACCGCTTGCGCGCGCTGGTGGATGCGGTGGTGATCGGGGCTGGCACAGCGCGGGCGGATGATCCGCAACTGACCGTCCGCCACTGCGCCGGGGCCCATCCCGCGCGCGTCGTCATCGATCCGCAGGGGTCCATCCCCGCCACGGCCAAGGTCTGGACCGACGACGGCAACCGGTGTCTGGTGTTCGGCGGCGCCGCCGATCTGCCCGCGCATGTGGAACGTCTGGCCGCGCCGGGCGGCGGCATACCGGTGGCGGGAATTGTCGAGTCTCTGGCCGCGCAGGGCCTGCACCGGCTGCTGATCGAAGGCGGCGCGGATACGTTGGGCCGGTTCCTGACCGCAGGCTATGTGGACAGTCTGCACCTGCTCTATGGGCGGGTGATCCTGGGCTCCGGGCGGATCGGCGTCAGTCTTCCGCCGATCCAGTCGCTGTCGCAGGCTCTGCGCCCGCAGGGCTGCGCCCATGTCTTTCCCGATGGGGATCTTCTGGTCACCTGCGACCTGAAGACCGCCTAAGCGCGGGAAGGCGGGCGGGCATAAAGATCCTGATGCCCCACGACCACCGACGGCACCCGGCTGGCGCGCGCCGCGCGCCAAACCTCAGCACGTGCCGGGTCCACCTGCCCTGTTTCCGCAGCGGCATTGGCCACTCCGGCCAGAGTCTGGCCAATCAGCGCGCCATCGGCGGGCGCCGACAAGACCCACGGGCTGTCCGCGGTTTCCACCGTATAGCCGCGCGCGGTCAGCGCACGGATCAGCACCCCCTGCGCATCCGGCCCGCAGGCCGGACCGCCGAGCCCCTTGTCGCCGCGCTGATGCGCATTGAACGCCTGCCGGATGGCCCCATCGTCCGCGTGCGGCGGCGCCAGATCCAGCACACCGTCATAGGTCAGGCACGACAGCAGCGGCAGCCGTGCCGCCGCCAGTCCGTCAACCAGACGGTCGATCCATGATGCGGAGGCCAGATCGAACAGCGCCGTCGCGGTGACCAGCGCGCAATCCTCGGGCCAGGGGCGCGCGGTTTGCACGAGATCGGCCTGCCGCACCTCCACATGCGGGCCAAGCGCTGTGGCCCGCGCGAGGCAGTCGGCGCTGTCATCCACCAGAACCCAGCGCGTCGCGTCCGGAAAGACCGGGGCGAAGGCGCGCACCGACGCGCCGGTCCCCGCCCCCAGATCGCAGACCACCGGGGTGCCCGCCGCGGCCAGATCCTGCGCCGCCATGGCGATCAGCCGACCCGCCCGCGCGGCCCGGTCGGCCGGTTCGCGCAAGCTCAGCCAGTCGGGATCAAACCCGCTCATCGACGCGGATCAGCCATGGATGGGCGCCTCGTACCAGGCGCGCGCCACATGGCTTTCGTTCAGTGTCACCCGCAGGCTGGAGATGTCTTTTGCGTCTTCGCCCAGACGACCGGCAAGGATTTCATCGCGCATGGCGCCAAAGATGTAATAGGCCAGAACCTCGGTCGTGGTGCGCTTACCGCCGAACAGATCCAGATCGTCGAGGTTCTTGTAGTTCAGCGGCGCGATCACCCGCGACAGCGCGTCGGCGGCCAGACCGATATCGACCACGATGTCGTTTTCCGTCAGCGCCGCGCGGAAAAAGGTCAGGTCGATCACGAAGGTCGCCCCATGCACCCCCTGCGCGGGGCCGAAAGCCTCGCCCGGCAGGGAATGGGCGATCATGATATGGTCACGAACTTCAAGTGCGTACATCGGAGTCTCCGCTAGGGGGATAAGTAAGAACGGGGCACAGCGCCTCGGCGCCCGGCGCCAGCAGCGCGGGCAGGCGATCGGGGGCGTCGGCGAAGGGGATCTCGTGGCTGAGCAGCGCATCGACCGCGGGAAAGCGCGCCAGCAGTTCCAGCGCGGTTTCCAGACGCCGGCGATAGGTCCAGCGCGGCTTACGCGCGGCGGGCAGATCGCCCACCTGGCTGGATTTCAGCGTCAGACGGCGGGGGTGGAATTGCCCGCCCAGATACAACGTGGCGGACCGGTCGCCGTACCAGCTGGCCTCAACCACCGTGGCCTCCTGCCCTGCGGCGTCGAGCGCGCATTGCAGCCCCGCCCCCTGCCCGGTCAGATTGACGGCCACATCCACGTCGCCCGGCGCCGACGCGGGATCGGCAAAGCGCAGGCCAAGTGCGGCGACCGTCGCGGCACGGGCGGGATTGGTATCGACCACCGTGACAGTGGCCCCCGGCAGCGCGGTCATCACCAGCGCTGTCAGCAGGCCCACCACCCCGGCTCCCACCACCAGAATGCGGTCGCCGGGCCCGGCGCCGGAATCCCAGGTGACGTTCAAAGCGGTTTCCATATTGGCCGCCAGAACCGCGCGCCGCGGCGGCAGGTCCGCCGGCAATGGCACCGCCGCCGTCTCGGGCAGGATCGCATGATCCTGATGCGGGTGCAGTGCGAAACAGATCTGCCCGATCCGGTCCGCCGGGCCGTCTTCGACCACGCCCACGAAGCAATAGCCGTATTTCACCGGGAACGGGAAGGCGCCGCCTTGCATCGGGCATCCCATCACCGGCCAGAGCGCCTCAGGCACCTGCCCGGCCAGCACCAAGGCTTCGGTGCCCCGGCTGATCCCGCTGAAAAGCGCCCGCAGGCGCAGATGGCCCGGCGGGGTCGCGGGCAGCGGCTCCGCCCTGATTTCCATCCGGCCACGATCCACGGTCCAAAGCGCCTGTGCGATCACGCTGATCCCCTTGCTGCCCGCTTGTCGAAGCGGTTCTCGGGCCGTCTTAGGCAAATCCGCAGGCAAGCGAAACAGGCAATCCGTGGCGCCGGTCTAACGGCAGCTTCCGCGATCCTTCGCCGCCCGGACGATTGCAAACCGCCCCGTGCGGTGTTGTCAGACGAACGCGCCGCCCCTGGGTCAGAGGGCGGCGCGCCACGGGTCCCGCGCCAGGGTCAGAGCGCGGGGAGGAGGTCCTCGGAATCCAGCGACAGGATCTCGTTCGCGCCGCCGGTGGCGGCTTCGAGCCGCGCCTGCGCCAGCGGGAAAACCTGCGCCGCATAGTATTCTGCCAGCCTGAGACAGGTGCGGGCATAGCGGGCATTCTGCCCGGCCGCGATCTGGCGCGCGGCGGCCAGCGCCGCGTCGCATTGCACCCAAAGTCCCAGCGACAGGCTGAACAGATCCAGCACCGGCACGGCGGACGCGGCGGGCAGTTGGGGATCGGTCTTGCCGGCTTCCAGCAGCCAGTCGACGGCGGCCTGCAGAATGTCGGCGGCCTGATGCATCCGCCGCGCCAGACCTGCCCAGTCGGCGGCGTCGCCTTCGGCGGCGTCAAGCGCCGATGCGGTGCCCCGCATATCCGCGATCAGTTCGGCCGCCGCGGCGCCGCCATCGCGCAGGATTTTCCGCCCGACCAGATCCAGCGCCTGAATGCCGGTGGTGCCTTCATAGATGGTGGTAATCCGCGCGTCGCGCAGATGCTGGGCGGCGCCGGTTTCTTCCACATAGCCCATGCCGCCATGGATCTGCACGCCGATGGACGCGGTCTCCACCGCCATTTCCGTCGACCCGCCCTTGACCACCGGGATCAGCAGATCGACCCGGCGCTGATTGCGCGCCCGCGTTTCGGGATCTTCGGCCCGGGTGGCGAAATCCAGCGCCAGGGCCGCGCGGTAGGCCAACGCGCGCGCGGCCTGAATGCGGCTGCGCATCGCTGCCAGCATGCGGCGCACGTCCGGGTGCGCGATGATCGGCGCCGACCCGTCGAAGCCCGGAGCGCCCCCCTGCTTGCGCTCCGCCGCATAGG
>JAGQRU010000126.1 GCA_020425105.1 Paracoccaceae bacterium | reverse complement strand
TCGAGGTCTGCCGCCTGCGCGATCTGCCGATCCTGACCTTCTGCAACAAGATGGACCGCGAAAGCCGGGATACGTTCGAGATCATTGATGAAATCCAGGAAAATCTGGCTATCGACGTGACCCCGGCGAGTTGGCCCATCGGGGTCGGGCGCGATTTCATCGGCTGCTATGACATGCTGCATGACCGGCTGGAGCTGATGGACCGCGCCGACCGCAACAAAGTCGCGGAAAGCATTGAAATAAAAGGAGTTGATGATCCGCTTCTGGCCAAACACGTGCCCACCGAGTTGCTGGCGCAGTTCCGCGAGGAACTTGAGATGGCCCGTGAATTGCTGCCCCCGCTGGACCCGCAGGCGGTTCTGGACGGCACCATGACACCGATCTGGTTCGGGTCGGCCATCAACTCCTTCGGGGTCAAGGAACTGATGACCGGAATCGCCGAATACGGCCCCGAACCGCAGCCGCAATCGGCCGAGCCGCGCCAGATCTCCCCCGATGAAACCAAGGTGTCCGGCTTCGTCTTCAAGGTGCAGGCGAATATGGACCCCAAGCACCGCGACCGGGTGGCCTTTGTCCGTCTGGCGTCGGGTCATTTCAAACGCGGCATGAAGCTGACCCATGTGCGGTCGAAAAAGCCCATGGCGGTGTCCAACCCGGTACTGTTTCTGGCCGCCGACCGCGAACTGGCGGAAGAGGCCTGGGCCGGCGACATCATCGGCATTCCCAACCACGGCCAGCTGCGCATCGGCGACACGCTGACGGAAGGCGAAGCGATCCGGGTGACCGGCATCCCGTCCTTCGCGCCAGAGCTTTTGCAGTCTGTCCGGGCGCTTGACCCGTTGAAAGCCAAGCATCTGGACAAGGCGCTGATGCAGTTCGCCGAAGAAGGCGCGGCCAAGGTGTTCAAGCCGATGATCGGCTCGGGCTTCATCATCGGCGTCGTCGGCGCGCTGCAATTCGAAGTGCTCGCCAGCCGCATCGAACTGGAATACGGCCTGCCCGTGCGGTTCGAAGGGTCGCAATTCACCTCTGCCCGCTGGGTGACCGGCCCGAAGGACAAGCTCGACAAGTTCATTCAGGTCAACAAGGGGCATATCGCCACCGACAATGACGGCGATTGGGTGTATCTGACCCGCCTGCAATGGGATATCGACCGGATCGAGCGTGACCACCCGGACCTGACGCTGAGCGCCACGAAAGAAATGATGGTCTGACCTTCCCCCCTTCGGCAATGCCGTAGGGTTGTGGTATCCTTCACCTAGGGGAAACCGAGGGAGGAACGCGGCCATGCGTCTGCATCGCATCGCGACCGGGGCCATTCTGGGACTGATGGCCTGCACGCTGAACCTGAGCGGATTGCGGCCGCCAAAGCCGGAAATCAAGGTCGTTCCCAGCTTCTTCTGTCAGGGCGAACCGGTGGAGGTTCGCTGGGCGCTCAGCGGGATCGACCGCGACCGCAGTTTCTGCGCGGCACCGGATGGGGGCGTCAGCCCTCGCACCCAATGCACTTCCGACGCGGCCTGTTCCGGCGGCGCAAGCTGCATCGACGGGCTGTGCGTCCTGCCCGGGATTGACCCGAGCACCGTGGATTTTGGCGCCGGATGCTATGCACCGGTTGCTGGATCGATCACCGAAGCGCCGAATTCCGGCGGCCATCTGACCCCCTTCACCACCCAGTCCGGGCGGCTTACGTTCGGCCCGCGCGGCACGACGAATTACGGCGCCGTTCTGCGCGGCAGCGGCGGCGTGCGCAGCACCACACGCCATGCCGCGACGCTGGTGCCGCCAGCGGGGCAGCCGCCGCTGGTTCGGGTGGTGGAATTCCAGGCCGCCTGCAGCAACACCAGCGGCAGCATCACGCTCGATTTCGCCGATCTCGCGCCGGACACGATCACCGGCAGCCCCCGCACCCGGATTGTCCGGGTGACCAATCCCGGCAGCACGGCACTTTCGGTGCTTACCCGGTATTCGGACCGCGGACCGGTGATGATCGACGGCGGCATGACCACCACGGGGCTGAACGGCACCATCCCGCAGGTCTGGACCGTGACCCCGGTCGCCAGCGGCGACGGAGATCCGGTGCGATGTGTCAACGGCAGACTTCAGGGCACAGGCGGCGCGGTCCTGGCGCCACTTGTGCTGTCTCTGGAGCTGAGCTGCGCGGGGCCCTGATCCCGGACCCGGGCAAAAACTTGACGGATTTCCGCCAGAATGCGACGCAGTCACGCCTATTTGACCGGTTTCGTTGACCCGAAGCCAAAAATGCTTTACGGACCGCCGCAGCAGGGGTTGCCCCTGCCAGCCGCAAAGACGCAGGGACGCGTGGCGAAGCGTCCCGTTTGACCGCCAGCAGGACGCTGGTGACGACAATAGGACGCATATGACCAAATTCAATGACCTCAGCCTGGGGCCGAAGGTGCTCAAGGCCATCGAAGAGGCCGGATACGAAACTCCCACTCCCATTCAGGCAGGCGCCATTCCGCCCGCTTTGGAACGGCGCGATGTGCTGGGCATTGCCCAGACCGGCACCGGAAAGACCGCCGCCTTCGTGCTTCCGATGATTTCGCTGCTGGCCCGTGGCCGGGCCCGGGCGCGCATGCCGCGCAGTCTGGTGCTGGCCCCCACGCGCGAACTGGCCGCCCAGGTGGCGGAAAACTTCGACACCTATTCCAAACATGTGAAGCTGACCAAGGCGCTGC